>CAZMDE010000528.1:0-1943 GCA_964564355.1 uncultured Bacteroidales bacterium
ACATCAATCTTACTATTGTAAACATCGCTTCGGTATCTCTCAACATATCTATCTAAGTTGAAAAACGAAGGTGCTTTGTCTTGGATAGCTTGACGGAATTGTTGCCAATCGTCAATTGTCCAACACAGTATGGGATAATCTTCAAATTTTCTTTGGTTTGCCATTAACTATATCTTCTGCGTAATTCTTCTTGGTTCTTTTTAATCATTTCCCTTGCTTCTCTTTCTTCATCAGGTGTGTTGAAATCAGGCATGTCAGGATTGTATGGCATTTTGTTTTTAGCCTCAACAATCTTTTTAAATCCTTCATAATCAACACCTTGAATTATTGTATTGCGAGGAACATCCTTGAACAGTCCGAAGAAGTTATCCATGGATTCAATGATAGTTTTAGGTTGGGTGATAGCCTCGTTGCCAATTTTACCCTTCTGCTTTTTAATTCTATCAGTTATATCTCTATAGACCTTGTAGGTTTCACGCACATTAATCATCAAACGCAGTGATACAAAAGCCTGATTGGTAGCACGGATTTCTTTGATTTTCTCACGCACTTTTACAAGGAATATCCAAATAAAGGCGAACCCTTTCATGATATTATATTCGTTTTCATAATCTACAAATATCTCATAAGTAGAGCCGATAAAACGGTCTTGCAAAGAAAGGTCTTGCTTGAAGTTCGCTTCATAGTCGGGGTCGATTGTATTAAGCGGAACGTTACCTGTTGCAATTACAAATAGATTTCCAAGGGACATCACTTCGTTTCTGCCGTTTCTTATTGTTGGCGGGATTAATTGCCCATTCTGCTTTTTATAAGACTTGATCTTTGCAAGTGCATCATTCAATATACCTGCTGTATTGGGGTCAATCTTGGGCAATTCATCTAACAATAATACTGCTCCGTTTAAATCACGGGTAGTTTTATCGGGGTTTACTATCTTATTGCTCCAAGCCATAGACAGCTTACCCTCTTGGTATCCATCAATAGTCTGACCACCCAAAATGTCGATTGGAGAGGTAAATTGGTTACAGTTTAATGTAATAATTTCCCATCCTAAAAGCCTTCCAATTTCTTCTGCAATGAACGTCTTTCCCGTACCCGCACCACCATACAAATAAGCATTATTCCTTGCCATTACATCGCAAAGCAATTTCTGCGTCAGAGGTCTATTTAGTACATCGTCAGTTGTATCTGTTGTTGTACTAATATTCATCATTTTTAGGGTGAAAGTCACCGCACGGGTAGAATTTAAGAACTGAAGCAGGTCGGGTGAAAGGTCAGACATGTTAATCTTTCTAACAGTCAACTCTTCATTTACTGCTCTACGGATGTCAGCCATGCTGATATTTGCACCTGCATTTTTTCTTTCAACTAGCTTTTTAAAGCCCTCAAGTGTTGCAGCGAGTGCGGCATCTGTATCCCCTACCGCTACTTGCATACGGGCTGCTCCCACATCAGCAAGCCTTCTTTCTTCCTCAGCTAACATTTGTTGCGCCAATGCTAAGTTTTCGGCTGAAGTATCAGGGTCGCTGATAATAGATTGCAGTTGTTCAATATTCATTGCCATATTACTTGGAATTTATTATTTGTTGACTAAAGCCCGCTGCGGTGGTACTTGGCGGTAAGTTTAATTGTCTTTTTATGTTTTCAAAATTATTAGTTAATAACCACGTTTCCCCATTCCTTACAGACCTAAATACATTTATTACTGTTGATGGAGATATATTAGTAAGCTCGGATAAGCGTCTTACTGTATCACCAAAATCAATAGGAGGCTGCTCTACCGTTGGAGCATCATCATCAATTCTTTCGTTTGTTGGCTGTCCTGTTCCTTGGGTTGGCTCTCCATCTGTTTCTTCATCAGTAGGCTCTCCGTCATCTGTAGGTTCTTGACCGTCCTCATCATCAGGTTGACCGTCATCAGGTTGCCCACCGTCAGGTTGACC
>CAZMDE010000529.1:0-1941 GCA_964564355.1 uncultured Bacteroidales bacterium
AACAAAACCAATTTGAAAATAATCAATTTTAAAAATAGTAAAACTATCTTTATTTTTATTAATACTTCTTTAAATTAATAAGTGAGAGCCTTTAAAACTCACAAAATCTTGTTGTTTAGAAAAATTATTATTTAAATATAAATATGGAGTATTATTAAATAGTTGTATTTAGTATTTAGTGTTTAACTTAATTGAGTTTAAAGTTATAATTTTGAACCACGTTTTATAGGGACTTTGATGATAATTGCATTTTATACCTTTTTATACATTAGAAATTATACTATTTTATCAAAGTAACAGTACCGTGAAAATTATAAACAACTTTGTCTAATCCTTGTGCAGTTAATATATAAAAATAAACACCTTCACCTGCATTTCCACCTCCATCTGTTTTGCCATCCCATCCTTTGGTTATATCATTCCATTCATAAAGCTTAAGCCCCCAGCGATCAAAAATCATGCAATTGAATGTTTCTATGTTTAGATATTCTTTTACCCTGAATGTTAAATTTTTATCATCTGAATTGGGTGTGAAAACATTTGGCGGGCGCTCCAGCTTTGATGGCTTTTCTAATATTTCTATTGTCAAGTTAAAAGAATCAACACAATTATCGGGTGGGGAGCCTGTAATCTTTAAAACTACTTTATATTTCCCGGCTTTATTATATGTATGTTTCGGATTCTGTGCATCAGATGGTGTATTAAGACTATCTCCAAAATTCCAATTGTAGGTATTTGCTCCTGATCCGGTGAATGTAAAACTAACTTCTACAGGAGAAATTCCGGATGTAGGATTTAGTGTTGCAGTAAATTCAGCATTTATATGTATTGACGTTCCTACTGAAGTATTTTCAGTCTTTGTGCATCCGTTATGGTCTGTTATTGTTACTGTATAATTACCGACACAAAGGCCTGTATTAATAGCAGTAGTTTTTAAGTCATTCCATTTATATGAATAAGGGATTATCCCTCCTCCAACTGTTGCTGAAACCTGACCATTACAACTGTTTTCACAACCTTCATCCTTTGGAATTACAGATAGGGATAGTGCTGCGGGTTGGAAGATAACTCCCGGCTTTACATTTACACATCCATTTTTATCTGTTACTGTAGCAGAATAATTGCCTGCAAAAAGGTTGCTCGCTGTTGATGATGTTTGGGCAGGATTTGTATTCCATAAATATGAATAAGGAGATACTCCTCCTGTTGCTGTCACTGTTATATTGCCATTTTTATCTCCGTTACATTTAACAGAATCAGCCTTTGTGCTTAGAATTAATAGTGGGGGCTCTTTAAGTATTTTGGATATTGTATCTGTGCAACCATTTTTATCAGTTATTGTTACTGTATATTTACCTTTAAAATTTCCGATAGGGATGTTATTTAATGTAGCTCCGGTGCCCCCGTTATTCCAAACATAGCTGTAAGGTGATGTTCCTTCACTTGCTGTTACAGTGACTTTTCCTGTATTTCCTCCAAAACATTTTATATCAGTTCCGGAAATTTCTGTTTTTAATTTAATATCCTTGATTTCTATACTTTGACTAATTGTTTGGTTTTCCGCATCAGTAACTGTTACATGATAAACCCCTGCACACAAACCTGTAACAACATCTTTTGATGTTGCTTGTGTGTCATCCCACAGATATCTGTATGGTGAAACACCACCTGAAGGTATTGCAGTCGCTGTACCTGTACATGTTATTACTGGTGCTGGTATGCACTCGGAATTGCATGTGCCCATTGTCGCATCTGCTGAGTAGCCGCTCCACTGACCTCCATCAGGTATTCTTACCCAGGAAAACTCCATAGTTGAAGCAACCAAAGGATTATCGGAAGCAATGTATTTCTTTATTGTGTCAGGCATATTATCGTATGGCATAAGTTGGCCTGTATATGAACAATCTGAGGTTGCCGGATTGCATGGGGACAAATTTGAAT
>CAZMDE010000530.1:0-1940 GCA_964564355.1 uncultured Bacteroidales bacterium
GTGACATTATATGCTTTAATTTCGGGAGGCATGCTGTTAAGAAGAGGGATAAGCAGGTTCTCGTCTGCAAGTACAATTGCTGTTTTATTTATATTCTCAGGGTCTTCTTTAATTAAATCAGAAACAATCTGACCAGCATATTTAACCTGTCCTATTTGTTTAGGAATACCTGTTACTGAAATGTTCTTTTTTTCAGAGTAAGAGTTTTCAATCCATTTAAAATCTTTCAGATTCCACTTTTCCCTGTAATACCTGATAAAATTTCCTGCTTCCTGCTTTTTGTTTTCAATATAATATTTATCAGCATCCCATATTATTTCAGCCTTTCCGCTTTCTATAAAATACTTAATTATTTTTTCTTCACTTGTAGTAAGAGCATTTAACCCTGCAAAATATATCTTTTCCCAGGTAATTGTTTTTCCGGCAAGCTCAATATTTTCAGCAAGGTGTCTGTAAGCAAGTCCGGGATGAACCTGTTTATTTGCAAGTAGCTTAGCAGTAAAGTCTTCATAATAGCTGTAAAGCTGGTTGTAGAATTTAAGATACTTTTCTTGATTTTCAGTCAGCTCGGATTTTCCCGGATTCCATAGTGCAATATTTTTTGCATCATTCAGAAAACTGAATATCTCTTTTGGATCGGCAAGATATAGGTCAATATCATTAAAGTCCTTTAACAGTGTGCCGGACCAGCTGAGGAACTCTTCGAATGATTCTGTCTTTTCTCTATTGATTGATTTATGAGTATTATAAAGCTCAAAGGTCATTTCAATATTATCTCCAACAGATAAGCCGGATAATTCAACAATAAAATCTTCGATTGAGTATATCTGAGGAAGCCAGACAGTCTTATTTATAATTGTTGAAAGATGTTTCTGTATGAACAGCTTTGCCCTTCTATTAGGTAATACAATGCAAATATTTCCGATATTTTCACCGTGCTTTTCATAAATATACCCGGATGTTTTTTCTAAAAATGTTTTCATTCAAACAATGTTTAGACATGACATATCTTGAAGATATGTCATGTCTTATTAAGTTTTCTGCTTCTAAAAAATTTTCCTTTTTACCCAGGTCAAAAAAGTAGGAATTGTCATGGACATAGCCAGATATTTTATGCTTTTTAGCTAATCTCAGATAAACATCAATAATTGAGAAATAGCCTTCTTCTGTTATAAGCTTGAATATTGCCGGGTCAATGATATGTATTCCGCTGAAAGCATAAGGTTTTAAATCCTGTTTCTTTGCTGAAACCAGCCTGGTTATATTGCTTTTTATATTTTGCCAGCCCCATAGACGGCATTCATCATCAAAGAGCAGATAGCGGGACGAGGTTCTGCTCTTAACAGCAAGGGTAGCAAGTGCATTCTGCTTTAAATGAAAGTTATATAATTCTTCCAAGTTAACATCAGAAAGCACGTCAACATTATGAACTAAAAAAGGTTTGTCATCATCAAAAAACCAGGAAGCTTTTTTCAACCCTCCTCCTGTATCAAGCAGTAAACCTCTTTCATCTGATATTTCAATCCTTATTCCGAAGCTGTTGTTTTGCTTTATAAAATCTATGACCTGTTCAGCAAAATGATAAGCATTAATAATTATATCATTAAAACCATATGAAATAAGACGCCTTATAACTATTTCCAGCAGGGGTTTGTTATTAATTTCAATCAATGCTTTGGGTTTGGTATCAGTCAGGGGCTTAAGCCTTGTCCCTAATCCCGCTGCATATATCAGTGCTTTCATAATTGGTTCACTTGTTCATTGGTTTCTTGTTCTCGGTGACGAATATTTATATTTATCTTGAATTTACTTTTTAAATGTTCTGCAAGCTTCTCAGCACAGTAAACGGAACGGTGCTGACCACCGGTGCATCCATAGTTAACCATCAGATTTGAAAATCCTCTGCGCAGATATTCTTTAACTGATTGCTCGACCAGTGC
>CAZMDE010000531.1:0-1940 GCA_964564355.1 uncultured Bacteroidales bacterium
GAATATCTCTTTAGCTTTGCTATGCTTATCAAGCGCTTAAAAACTCTTCTATCAGAGTTTAAGGGTTTGACATCGCTAAAATCATTGTATATGCTTTTTAAGCAGATAGCAGGTTCTTCAACAATTCCTTTTTATGGAGAGCCTTTGAACGGTTTGCAGATAATGGGTTTGCTCGAAACCCGTACCCTTGATTTCGAAAATATCATCATGCTGTCTGTAAACGAAAACCTTATCCCTTCTGCTAAAACCAATAATTCTTTTATTCCTTTTGATATAAGAAAGAAGTTTAAGCTGCCTACATATCATGACAGAGATTCGATTTATGCTTATCATTTCTACAGATTATTACAGAAAGCAAAAAACATAAACCTCTTATATAACACTGAAAATGATGATTTCGGTAAGGGAGAAAAAAGCCGCTTTATCACTCAGCTAATGCACGAATTGCCTCTGTTTAATCCTGATATAAAAATTCATAATAACATTCTCAGTATTCCTCCTTCTAAAGAAGATGTCATTATTCCAATAATCATTGATAAATCAGATTTTATAATTGAAAGATTAAATAAGATAGCTGAGACAGGTTTCTCTCCATCTGCTTTGAATATATACAGAAACTGTTCATTGCAGTTTTATTTCAGCCGTGTTATAGGTCTAGAGGAAACAGAGGAAGTTGAAGAAACAATTGAAGCTGCTACCCTGGGAACAGTTATTCACAAGGTTCTTTCAGAATTATATAATCCTTATCTGAACAAACAGCTTACAAAAGAGGCTCTTACACAGATGCTCCCCAAAGTAAATTCCTTTACAGAAAAAGCATTTAAAGATAATTATGAGGAAGGAGACATTTCTTATGGAAAGAACCTGCTGATTGTTAAAGTGGCAAATAAGTTTATCAGCAATTTTATTAAATCTGAAATCAAATTTCTTTCAGAAAATAATACCCTACTTTACATAAAGAACCTCGAACAAAAGCTCAGTTATCAATTATCAATTATCAATTGTCAATTATCAATTACACTCAAGGGTATTATTGACCGTATCGACTCTATTGGTAATGCTATTAGAATAATAGATTATAAAACAGGAATTATAAAACCTACAGAACTTAAGGTCAAAGATTGGAATGCATTGCTATCAGACAAAACTCTTGATAAAAGCTTTCAGATATTATTGTATTCGTGGCTTTATTTTAAGAATGAGCAAAAAGCTAATAATGAAATTGTTCCCGGCTTAATAAGCTTTCGCCAACTTTCCAAAGGTTTGCAAAAAGTTTCTTTGCCTGATAGCAATGTTATTTTTAATACTGATGCAGCTGAGCAATTAGAATCAGTAATTATGCAAATCCTTACTGAAATATATAATAAAGATATACCATTCTCCCAGGCTCAGGATTTAGAAACCTGCACCTATTGCCCTTATAAAGAGATTTGTATCAGATAATAAATAATACACAAAATAAAATTCTAATTTTGTTGTTTAATTTATCGAAATGAGAAACATATTAATACTGTTTTTTTTGTCTGTTATAAAGCTGAATGCACAGGATTCATTGATAGAGTTGAAGAAAGAACAGATAAACATACCAAACCGGAATTTCTATATTGACAAGGTTATTGATGGAAGGACAGAGCAGGGGAATGTTGGGGTTATAAAATTGGGAGTGTGGGGAAAAAAAATCAGGTATTACCTTAAAGATGGTCTGTCAGAAGAAATATATGATTATCTTAATTATTCATTTCCAAAAGATTCAACTAAAGTTCCAATTACAATTAAAGTAATCTTTCTCAAAATTTCTCAAACAAAATCATATTATGCAAAGATTGGAAAAGCAGAGATAAAGGTTGAGTTTTACAGGAATATTAATAATAAGTCTGTTAAATTATACGAAGCACAAGCAAGCAAGGAATAACAGGAATATGGTGTTCATATTGATAATG
>CAZMDE010000532.1:0-1935 GCA_964564355.1 uncultured Bacteroidales bacterium
TCTTCGTCTTCCTTCTTGTATAAGGACCATAACGATTGCGGCTATGGACAATATCCCCATCGCTCCCGCTCATCTCTAATATTGGCTCCTTATACTTAACTTTAGACATATTACATATGTTTTAAATCATTTAATCTGACAAATCTTATAAATCTGATAAAATTTGATAATCAAATTGCTTTGCAAATATACATCAAAAACCTTGCCATTTCAAGTGTTATCTTAATTATTTTTCAACTTTTTTAATTATTACAAATGAACCTGTGAACTATTGAACCAATAAACCTCATATCCATACTCCCTAATTATCTTGAAATAAATATTTTCTCTGCATTCATAATTATTTTCTATTTTCGTTTTTTATTTAAACAGAAAATATATGGAAGAAGAAATAATGAAAGAATCAAAAGACCTCCCTGAAAATGCTTACAGAGAGCTGAAAGAAGGTGAAACATATGAGCCTATAATGTCGCCTCTGAAAATTTATCCTGAAGTAAACCTGCGTTCAGTATTATTAGGCTTGCTGATGGCAGTGATATTTTCTGCTGCTGCAGCTTATCTCGGACTTAAGATAGGTCAGGTGTTTGAAGCTGCAATTCCAATTGCAATACTTGCAGTTGGTTTGTCAAGCATAGGAAAAAGAAAGAATGCTCTTGGAGAGAATGTAATTATTCAGTCAATCGGAGCAAGCTCGGGGTTAATAGTTGCAGGAGCAATCTTCACTCTTCCTGCTTTGTATATTCTGAAGCTTGAAGCTCATTTTTACCAGGTTTTCTTATCTTCCTTATTCGGTGGTTTCTTAGGCATATTGTTTTTAATACCATTCAGAAAATACTTTGTATCGGAGATGCACGGTGTATATCCTTTTCCTGAGGCAACTGCCACAACAGAAATCTTAGTATCAGGAGAAAAAGGCGGAAACCAGGCAAAGCTGCTTCTTATAAGCGGAATAATAGGAGGTGCATATGATTTTATTATTGCTACGTTTGGCTGGTGGAGCGAGGTTTTTACAACACGTGTGATTCCTGTGGGACAGTTGATGGCTGATAAAGTTAAGCTTGTTTTCAAACTTAATGTAGGAGCTGCAGTAACCGGACTGGGATATATAATTGGATTAAAATATTCTGCAATAATTTGTGCAGGCTCTTTTGTGGGCTGGTATGTTATTATCCCCATTATTTCTCATTTTGCTGACGGTCAGACAATAGCAGTAGGCACAAATGTTACCAAGCTTATACAAGACATGTCAGCTGAAGAAATATTCAGAGCTTATGTAAGACAGATTGGAATTGGCGGTATTGCAATGGCTGGTGTAATAGGAATAATCAGGTCTTCAGGAATAATTAAATCAGCTTTCTCACTTGCAGTAAATGAGATATTCGGAAAGCATAAAGCCAGTGCAACAGCTCTCAGAACACAGAGAGACCTTCCTATGAGCATTATAGTAATAGGAATACTTGTTACAACAGTTCTTATTTTTGTTTTCTTCCAATTCGGAGTAGTCCATAATATTAAGCTTGCTCTTATAGCTCTTGCAATAGTAATGGTAATTGCATTCTTGTTTACTACTGTTGCAGCAAATGCAATAGCTATTGTCGGAACAAACCCGGTTTCCGGAATGACATTAATGACATTGATATTAACTTCTCTTGTGATGGTATGGGCTGGATTATCTGGAACTGCAGGGATGATAGCAGCATTAATTATTGGTGGTGTTGTTTGCACTGCGCTTGCTATGGCAGGGGGATTTATCACTGACCTGAAAATCGGTTATTGGCTTGGCTCATCACCTTATAAACAGCAGTCATGGAAATTCTTAGGCACACTTGTTTCTGCTGCAACTGTCGGAGGAGTTATTTTAATCCTTAATAAGACCTATGGATTTACTGGTGATAAAGCTCTCGTGGCTCCGCAGGCAAATGCAATGGCTGCTGT
>CAZMDE010000533.1:0-1927 GCA_964564355.1 uncultured Bacteroidales bacterium
TTTCATCAATCACAGCATTAACGAAGTTGGAAAAATCTCTAACATCTCCAACCTTTATTTGTGAAACCATATCCACGACTAATCGTTTCACTTCTTTCCAGATAGATTCAGGAATATATGCCCGGGAAGCAGCAGAGCATTTCTGACCCTGGTATTCAAATGCTCCTCTGACAATTGCAGTGGCAAGCTCAGTAGGATTAGCAGAATTATGAGCAAAAATGAAATCTTTTCCGCCGGTTTCACCAACTATTTTCGGATATGACTTGTAATTACTAATATTGTCACCAATAGTTTTCCAGAAATTGTTAAAAGTATCGGTCGAACCGGTAAAATGCAATCCGCCAAGATCTTTATGATTTAAAGCAATACTGCTTATTAACTGACCTGAACCCGGAAGGAAATTTATCACTCCATCAGGCAATCCGGCTTCCTTGTATATTTTCATAAGATAATAGCCGGAAAGAACCGCTGTTGTTGCAGGTTTCCAAATTGTAGTATTACCCATCATAACAACTGATGTATTAAGGTTAAGCGCAATAGCTGTAAAATTAAAAGGAGTGACAGTATAAACAAAACCTTCAAGAGGTCTGTATTCTAAACGATTAATGGTTTCGGTATCTGTGGAAGGTTGCTGACTGTAAATCTGATAAGCAAAATATGAATTGAACCGCAAATAATCAATTACTTCACATGCAGAGTCAATTTCTGCCTGGAAACAATTTTTATTCTGTCCCAGCATTGTTGCTGCATTCAGAACATACCTGTACTTCTTTGAAATCAGTTCAGCAATCTTGTTCATTATAGATGCTCTTTCAATCAATGAAAGATTCATCCAGTCATTTTTAGCTTTTTCGGCTGCTTCAATAGCCATGTAGACTTCTTTTTCAGTAACTTTATGATAAGTAGCCAGAACATGCTTATGATTGTGAGGCATTACAACCGTACCTGTCTGCCCTGTGCGGATTTCTTTTCCTCCTATTATCAGGGGGATGTCTATAACCTCATTGCTTTGTCTGTCAAGCTCTTCTTCAAGCAGTTTCCTTTCAACACTACCATTTAAATAATTATAGATTGGTTCATTGATTGGTTCTTTAAAAATAAACGATGCATTATTCATGAAATTAATAAATTTAGTGTTAATAATTAGTAAACAAAATAACGATATGTATACTTGTGCATATCGCTGCAAAAATAAATAATTCTTTGTAATACTTAATAAACGGACAAAATAATTATTTTTATATACGGATAGAACTGATTACAGATGTTTTAAGAGAATTTAAGAATGATTTTCTTAAAGGCTTTATCAAATTCCTTATGAAGCTCATCGTAGATTTTAATTAAGAGCTTGCCATCATTAGTAAGGACAGTCATTCCGCCTTCCGAACCCCCACGATGTTTTTCTACAATCAGGAAACCAAGCTTTTCTTCGTCAGCTTTCAGGTTGTCCCAGGCTTTCCTGTAGCTAATGCCGGTCTTTTTAGCAGCAGCCTGTATAGAGCCTTCTTTATCAATCTGTTTCAGAAAGTCAATTTTCCCTTCACCCAGCAGACCTTCTCTTTTTGAGTTTTCTAACCAGACCTTATATTTAAAGGATATTTTTTTATTTTTAAGTTTTTTAGATGGCATAGTGGAAATTTAAAGTAAAACAAAAATAATGGATTAAATTTATTTTGAGGTATAAAATCGGTATAGATGAATTTTAAATATAATTTTTAAAGAGGATTTTTTCTGTTTATCAGGGGCGTAAGACCCCTGGCGGCTGGGACAGTCGCTAAATGTGGTTCATTGGTTCATTGGTTCAATTGTTCATTGGTATTAGACATGACATATTGTTAAAATATGTCATGTCTTGTAGTCAGGAACATCAATACTGGCACAATATTTGAGGATAGAAAGAAGATAGATAATGATATATTCAAAATAG
>CAZMDE010000534.1:0-1020 GCA_964564355.1 uncultured Bacteroidales bacterium
CAAAATTCTTGATTTGGGTTGCGGTTATGGGGCGATTGGAATTTTTTTAAAAAAACGTCTTTCCCAGTCTGAAGTTTTATGCACAGACAGGGATTCTTTGGCGATAGATTTTGCAAAACATAATGCAGAATTAAATTCTGTAAAGATAGACGCTTTGCCGTCGTTGGATTTTGAGATGGTAAAAGATAATTTTGATTTGATTGCTTGTAATTTTCCGGCAAAACTTGAAAAAGATGGGCTTGATTTCTTTGTAAAAAAGTCTTCTGGATTTTTAAAAAAAGATGGAACTCTGGCCTTGGTAATAGTGAAGGAATTAAATTACGCGATGGAAGAAATTCTTTTAGATGAAAATATCGTTGTTAGTTTTAAAGAAAACAAAAAAGGATATTCTGTTTATCATTTAAAGTTTAAAAAAGAATTAGAAGTTGAGTCGATAAACTATTGCGATATAGAGACGTCTTTGGAATTAGGCGGAAATATTTATTGTCTACATACGACGCGCGCGCTACAAGAATTTAACACGCCACATTTTAATACAGAGTTAATTATAGATGCTGTTAAAGATTTGAAATATAATTCTGCGACGATAATAAATCCTGGGCAGGGACACACCGCTCTTGCGATTGCACATCCAAGGTCTATAGAAAAAATATTTCTTGTTTCTCGAGATTTGCTTCAATTAAAAATATCTTATGAAAATTTAAAACTTAATGCATTTAATAGAGTTGAGAAAATAAATCAAGATTTGTTTGAAGGAAAATCTGACTTACTTGTTTGGTCTTTGCACGATGAATGTGATAAAGAAATTATAGAGAAATTAAAAATTTATAAAAAAAATAACCAGCAAATTGTTCTCGCGGGAAGAAAGACGATTGTTTCTAGAGTGCTTAAAAATCTTAATATAAAACCACAAAAAGAAAATCAAAAAGGAAAATATGTTGTGGTGGAGATTTGATTAATTTCCAGATCTATATTCACCAAACCTCTTGTCTCGAATTTGCTCGTATGTTGGTTGCCACT
>CAZMDE010000534.1:1030-1902 GCA_964564355.1 uncultured Bacteroidales bacterium
AACTATTAATCTTATTTGTGTTGATATATTATCATTTGTAATGATAACATCTTTTCTATTCTTTTGTAGTATTTTTACCCTATCTAGTCTTCCATCAAATCCGTAATCAAGAAAAGATATTTCTCTGCCGTAATAATTTGTTGTATAATTTTCGTGGGCAGAAAGGCTAACAGCGTCTATAAAAAATCCGTTTTGTTCGACACTTCTAATGTCTCTTATGACTGTGTTTTTATCTGCTTCATATGTCGGCCCTGGTTCGGGTTTTAAACAAGACCTAATGCAGCTAGTACCGAATAGAATTCCAAAGATAAATGCAGGATATGTGAGGATATTATTTAGTTCCATTTGTCCTCCTTCTTATAATTATCATAAGCCCTAAAGAAGTTGTCAGCATGAAGATTATTATATGATAAAGAGCTTTCAATAGAGCTTATATTTTGATTCAATCTCTTTATTTCTGCCCAATGTCCTTTTGCTCTTTGTTTTCTTAAATCTATTAATCCGAGAAGTTCTGTCCCCTGAGTTTTTATCTCTGAATAATGTTCCTCTAATTTTCTTCTATATTTTGGGTTATCTAAATTATCATATAATACTTGCTGATGTATTGGCAAGGAGCTGGCAGCGACTGCGGCAGAGATTAAAATTGTTCCCGCCCCCATTATAATCCCTCCAATCCAATTAATGCCTTCGGTAGGAATGCCTTCGGTAGGGGGCAAAGGCAATAAACTGCCAATTCCAAATCCGATAAGAGGAGGAGCAATAGAATATCCCACATAATACTTCCATTTTTCTTGGGCATACAATTTTCTAATTTTGTCAATTTCGTCGCAATATCCTTCAGTTCTATCTTTGGGAATATCAAGAGCCCGAAT
>CAZMDE010000535.1:0-479 GCA_964564355.1 uncultured Bacteroidales bacterium
AGCACAAATATAGTCAAAGAAATCTTATTAGATTAGAGATAATCTTTTTGCTCTTTCCTGAATTATTTCAACATGTTCTTTCTTCAAAGCAGTTGGCAGGAAACTCTTACGGATTAAAGGAAACATTTTTGGAATAGTAGTTTTATATTTAACGAATAAATTTTCTTTTGCTTTGCTGTTTATGTCTAAGGTTTCTGAAGCTATGTCAAAATCACTTTTGTTGATTTTCTTTTTCTTGCCATTAAGTGTTAATGCAAGGTCTTCTTTATCTTTCTTCATTACTAATGCAGTTGAAACCAAATCATAAGCAGGTGATAATACATATCCCATTTCCCTGTCTTTTATTAATGAGAAGTTTTTAAGATGCATATCTGCATTACCTGTAAGGAAAGAAAATAAAAGAATATCAAAATAATTTATCAAATCCAGTCCGGGATTGGCAGAATAAGTTTTTATTGCTTTCCCTATTTGTTCATAAG
>CAZMDE010000535.1:489-1898 GCA_964564355.1 uncultured Bacteroidales bacterium
ACGTTTTGTTATATATGCTAATGAACCGGATTTAAGTCGTATCAGGGAATGTGGCACAGCATTAATCTTTGATATTTCTGCAAGATGCATTGTCAAATCTTCATTTTCTGGTAAAAAGGGATATAGTGTTGTTGGGGGTTTCAAAATATAACTCCCCCATAAACCTACAATTGTAAACCTTTGTGCCTGTTTAACAGATTTGTTTTTTTCTAAATCTAATGATAATTTTGGCTGAACTCCTGTAACTGCTGTTTGTGAACGGATTACCTCAAGCCCCAGGTTATATATTTCCTTCTCAGTATATGATAATTCCGGTGGAGCAGCAGATTTAAACATCTTTTTACTGCAGGCAGAATGAAAATCAGATTCTCCCACATTCAACTTTTCATAACAGTATAGGCATTTATTATTTTTCATCCGATTTGTTTTTATTTATTTGCAACAATACTAACTGCACCAATACAATCTTTACAACAGGCAAGCAGCAAACCCATCCTGTCTCTTGGATTTAGCTTCCAGTTTTTTTCTGCTACTTCCAGTAGCCAACCCTCCGGAATTAACCCGTCAAAAAACGGGAACAGCACTGAACTCCTGTATGTTTCACCAGACAAGGGAAATAATACACTTATAGGTTCCGGGCTATCCGATTTTAAATAATCATCATAATAGTTAAAAGAATATCCTTCTTCATTTTCTAATATCTGACCAGCAAGTCTGCCATTAAAATAAACATCACCTTTTCTCATTTTATTCAGATTTATTATTTTCAGGAACTGCACCTAACTTATAACCAAACATTGCCAGAACCTGATTTACTTTATCCATTCGCAATGTTGTTTTTCCCTGCTCTAATTCTCTTAATAAACGTAGTCCCACACCTGCTTTTAAGGCAAGTTCCGGTTGAGTCAGTTTTAATCTCTTTCTTCTTTCCTTTACGAAAGATGCAACAGAATTTTTCATATTAATCAATGTAATTTATACCTTATAGGGTGCAAATATAGGAAAATAATTCTAATTTATACCATTTAAGGTATAAATTTATTAACATTTTACTATAATATACCCGATGGGGTATAATATTTAATCAGATAGGAGTATTATAAATTCATTATTCTCCACAAAAAAGAAATGCTCTGATTATTTATTAATCAGAGCATTTCTTTTTATAATCGCAACTTTATGTTTGCTTAGTACCTTTTTCTCTTTTTATAATGTGTATGCAGGAGTTCGTGTGATTTATGACCAAGGGGTTCAATTAAAAACTCTTCATATACACGTTTAACATCAGGGTTTTCGTGTGACTTGCGCAAAGGCATGCCTTCATCTTCAGCATAAATAGCTGTTGCACGTTTTTTACGTATTTCATCTGAAACTGGCATTGGCTGACCGCCGCCGCCGAGACATCCTCC
>CAZMDE010000536.1:0-1889 GCA_964564355.1 uncultured Bacteroidales bacterium
GAATATCTAACTTGCTTTACATTTGATGTATCATAGGTAATAATTGTATCCCAGTTCCATTTTAAGGATTTAGAAGATTTCTTTTTAAGTTCGGCGATAGAAGTACGGAGTTCGGAATAAAAGGGGGATGAATTTAATAAATCGACTGCTGGATTATGTGTCAAAGCTCTGTCTTTACTTGTTAATTGTCTATTTACATTTTGTATTTGAGCAAAGCAATTAATTGATAATTGACAAGCTATGATAAAAAATAAAAAAAATGGATTTTTCATAATACAAATTTTAAAAATTTAGTGCTTAACAATTATCTTTCGATTGGCAGTAAAGTCTTTGGTGTAGAGATTAAGTATATAAATCCCGTTATCTAAATCACTTGTATTTATTTTTTGTTCGCTTTTCCAGCTTCCGGCTTCTATATTCCAGCTTCTAATCTCTCTACCAGTAATATCAATAAGTTTTATACTTACATATTCCTTATTCAACATTAAACATTCAACATTCAACATTTCATTCGCCGGATTGGGATAGCATTTAACTTGAAACCCGGAACCTGAAACTTGAAACTCATTTACCCATGTCCCTCCTCCATTTGTGGTTTTATAGATAGCTCCATAACTGCCTGCAATATATCCAGTAAACTTGTCAGTAAAATAAACAGAATGCATCTCACAATTTGTACCACAAGGCAGGGCTGATAAAGTAAACCAGTTTGAACCTCCATTAGTTGTTTTTAAGACAGTTCCACGTTGACCCACACAATAACCTGTACTAACATCAGTAAAATAAACAGATTTTAAATTATTTGTAGTTCCACTTGGTACAGAAAACCAATTGCTCCCACCATTAGTGGTTTTTAATATTGTCCCAACAGAACCAACTACATATCCAGTATCTGGATTGATAAAATAAATTGAATATAAAGCATATCTAGTTTCGCTTGTTAATTTATTCCAGGTTGAACCTCCATTGATTGTTTTATATATGGAACCAACGGTACCTGCTGCATAACCTATATTATAATCGGGAAAGAACACTGATGTTAGATCGTTATGAGTTCCAACAGATAAAGAATCCCAACTAATTCCTCCATCTTTTGTTTTTAAAATTAGACCATGAATATAATTGGATTCAGAATACCTACCAACAGAATACCCAATATTATTATTGACAAAATAAATTGCACTTAAGCTATGTTTTGACCCATATTGTATAGTTGATAGAGGTATCCACGTATTTCCTCCATCAATTGTTTTTATAATATCTCCGTACCAACCTACTGCATATCCTATACTTGTATCAGTAAAATAAACTGAATTTAAGTAATTTTTTGTTCCACTTGATAGAGATATCCAGCTTTTGCCTGCATTGTTTGTCTTTAGGATTGTTCCGCTATCTCCTACAGCATAGCCAGTACTATTATTAATAAAATGGACTGAATATAATTTATTTATAGAACCACTTGATAAAGATATCCATTGAGAAAAACCGGATATTGAAATAAGCAATAAACAAATTAAAAAGTTAAGTTTTTTCATAAAATAAAATTTAAGTTATATAAAAATATCATAGAAGGATACCATCATTTTGAATGATAGTATCCTTCTATATCTTTAAACTATTACTGCTTTGAATATTTCATAAGTAATATATTATTGATGATCAATTATTAAAGTTGACCCTAATTCGACCTCAAAAGTTCCTTCTATGAGAGTATAATCACAATATTCAAAATTAACTACGGCATTATCAGAAATAGTAACATCATGAGCTTCAAGCTCACAGCCTGTAAACAGGGAGATAATAAATTTACAATCTCCCTGTAAGCAAGCTTCATTTCATGTTAAACACTCATTACTTTAAGTTTTGTTTCTATCAATTACATGATGGTT
>CAZMDE010000537.1:0-1883 GCA_964564355.1 uncultured Bacteroidales bacterium
ACCAGCTTCTTTTAAAATCAAACTCCCTGCAGCCAAATCCCATGGTTTTAAATTTAATTCCCAAAACCCATCAAATCTACCACATGCAACATAACATAAATCAAGTGCAGCAGAACCATCGCGGCTTGATATTTTCAAAGCTATAAGCTCTAATGTAGAGCCCCCTTTCTTAGCATCCATTGGTTTAACTGACCAAACCAACTTCATGTTTCTTGGTAACACACTTTTTAGCTTGGGGCTTTTTAGCATTCTGTTAATCTTTGAAGTATCTTTAATAGCTGCATAACCAACAACAGGTCCTTTACCCGGAAACCATTGTTTCTTTTCATCCTGATACAAAGCAGGTCTCAATAATGCAAAAAGCGGATTGTTTTTTTGATAGTTCTCAAATTCCTTGTTTTTTAATGCAGTATTACCTGTGTCCTTTTTTGCCTTCTTTATCAGAGAAGTTGTATCATTTTTAGTTTTTTGTGATTTGATATCAGCTTTTTGAGAATCAACCTTAGTAGTATCAGTTTTATTTATAGTATCAGCTGCATCTGAAATAGAAGAAAGCTTTTTATTAGCTTCTGCAAAAGAACCATACAAGTCCTTATATTCAAACGTTTCCCAGAATTCAAGCTGTGCAGTTCCCTGAAGCAGTTTACGTACTCGGGCTGGGTCTTTAATACCCGGCAATTCTATCAAAATTCTGCCTGCTGTTTGTAATTTCTGAATATTTGGCTGGGTAACCCCGAAACGGTCAATACGGGTTCTTAAAATATTAAAGGTCCTGTCAATTGCTCCTTTGGCTTCTTCGTCAATTACCTTTATCACTTCTTCATCTGTTGAATTATATTTAATTTTAGCAGCATATTCTGCCTTATTAAAAAAAGCTGCCAGCTTCATACCAGGAGTTGCAACCTTCTTAAAAGCTTCTCCAAATAAAGCAACATAATCCTTTTGACTTGTTTTTTGCAATTCATTGGCTTTTGCAATTGTTTTGCTGATAATAGAATCATTTTTGTCTTTTGCCATAGAGCGTATAATATCCGGCACAGAAACTTCCAGGGTTACATTCATCCCGCCTTTCAGGTCAAGTCCGAGATTAATAACTCTTTCCTTACACTCTTTGTAAGTATATTTTTTAACAAGCAGGTTATATATCTCCAAATTTGAAATTGAATCAATATAATACGCCTCTCTTGACCTTGAAATTGAATCAAAAAGCATTCTTTCTTTTATGGGATCACCTTTTGATAAACTTTTTGCTAATTTGACTGTATTTGGTCCTTCTGCATATTTGCTTGCTTTGTTATCCTGTATCTGGGCAACAAATGTGAAAGATAGCTGATATATACATACAAGCGCTAATGCGACTGCCAAAACCTTTATTGCTCCTTTACTTTGCATATCTAATTATATTATTATTATTGTTATTTTTGTGGGTGCAAACCTACATATAATTTTTTAAATATTCAGAATTGATAAGAAAAAAATTTTAAGATACTTACTAACAATAGTATATACTTAAAAAATCAGGTTTGAAGTTTCTGTTTTGATATTGAATTTTTAGGATTTATTTTTTTGTTATTTGTTTTTTCTATTATGTATAAAAAAGCTTTTATTCTTCTGACTTACCTGACCTTATTAGCATTATGCGATGAAACATATTGTCAGAATAACTACGACTTTGGCTTTGAGCGGGATTTGTCTGTTCAGGTTAAAGATGATGCAAATATTACTTTAAAATATCCCTGGGCAGGCGGAATGAACAATTGCCAGTTCTCTGCTATTGATTTAAACATGGACGGTATAAAAGACTTATTTGTTTTCGAAAAAAGCGGAAGTCGCATATTGACCTTTGTCAATAAAGGAACCCCCAACAAACCGGATTATGATTA
>CAZMDE010000538.1:0-1872 GCA_964564355.1 uncultured Bacteroidales bacterium
AAACCAGGAATTTGTTCAAGCCCAGCCTTGTTTTTCTGTGAATCATTAAACTTTCTTAAAGTAGCAGTTGTTCCAGATAACTCAGCATCTTTTAAATTCCATACTTTGGTATTGTTTAAGGAGACTGATGGCGAATTTAACTTTTGATTTGAATTAATATAAAAATAAATATCATAAGGATAAGGAGGATATAGAGATAAACCTACTGAATCATTATATACTACTGAAGAACCATTTACATAAATATCTGAACCATCTTGCCCATTAACCCAAAAACAACCTTCTCCCACAGTATTATTACTATATAAAAATAACCAATAATTCTTATTTTTTTCTATGTCAGCAGAAATATTAAATTGTGTAGTCATATCTAAATTTAGTTTTCTATAAGATGATGGAAAAAATAAACTAGAGGAAGCTATAACTTGTGTTCCCATAGCAGTACTTGACCCATTTCTAATCTGTAAAAATAAATATTTATCATTATTACAATTAGCAGGAGATGTTGAAGAATTATAAATAAATAAAGAAAAATTTACATAAGTAATTTTAATATCCTTAGTATAATTGAAAGATTGAGATATACTTGAATTAAAAGTGCTACTTATAGAAGTATCTTTACCTATAATCGGCGACGTACCAGATGAAGGTGTTCCAGAAGTTATATTTACTACTAAATCAGTACCATTTAAATTCATATAAGCATCTGAAATAGAAACATATCTAGGAATATTAATTGTTTTATTTACAGTTTCATTTCCTGAGAAAGCAATAGACGTAGAACTATCTGTAAAATTCTCGATAAGTAAAGCTAAACTGAATAAAGTAGACATAATAACGAACATAGATACACAGAATACTAAAACTTGAGTTTTACTAAAATTATATTTATCTATTTTCTTTTTCATAATGTTTCATACCTCCAGCGTAACCTATTGAACGTGCTAATAAATTAGAGTAACGAGACATAATATTCATATCTTTTTTATATTCGGATCTATTATTTCTAGCAAACTCTATTTTTTCATTAAGACTCATACCATCATATTTTTTTTGTATTTCTTCGGCTTTTTTTTCAGCTCTTTTTAATTTTTCCTCTATTTTATCCATTGTATATTAATAGTATTAACTTAATAGTATTTAAATGTTACTATTGAAGTATAATCTCCTCCTTTTTACTAGAACCCAATAGCCTGTTTCTATACAAAGCCACGTAGATTGCAATCTGAAGGATGATTAATGCTATAGCAGTGTATAAAACAGCATCAGACGTATAAATTCTACCGAAATCTATGAAGAAATTATTATAAGTATGTAACAACCAATTAATTACAAAGTAACCTGTAGCTAATCCTAAGAATGTCTTAAACGCCCAGAAGAAGAATACAACTATTAAATTTATAGTTGAATTTGAATAAGCTGATACGTGCCAGATTACTGCGACAATACCTAATAATACTGGAATTACTAAGAAATAATAGATCATAAAATCGTTCTTTGGTATTTTATATTTTATAGATAAGAAAATTAAAGTTAAAACCATCATCCCAACTACGAATAAAGCCATTGATTCTTCTGCTGTAGGAATTAATAAAGATGAAAATACTAAACTTTCAGTTGGACTAAATTGCTGAGGTAATACTCTACTACTTGTAAATCCTGCAAATTTAAGATAACTCGTAACTAAGAATAAAATACTTATAATTATTGAAGATAATAATCCTAATTGAACCGCTGTAAATTTCTTAAAGAAAGGAAAGGCTTCACCGATATTAAAAAATCCAAAAGAATTTATATATTTATCGTCTTTTTTCATTAAATATCTTGCGTAATATAAGACAACGATACCAATTATACCTACGAATAATATTT
>CAZMDE010000539.1:0-1862 GCA_964564355.1 uncultured Bacteroidales bacterium
ATACATCGTACATCAAATTAAGTGTAGGGTGAGGTTTTAAAAATATAATTTTTCCCCACCGCTTATAAGGTAGTATTTAATTATGCTACTGATAGTACTGTTGGGCAAAGTGTCCTCGCTTCTCTTATTGATTATCAAGCCTAAGAGTCTTGGCTCTGGCTAAACTGGGTAATTTAGAACAAGATGTTTTCAACATAATAGGCATTAAGGATAGACCTCAGCGCTGACAGGGGTTATTTATTAATATAGACCTCTAATATCTTTCTTCTTATTTCTAAAATTTTCTCCCAATCTATACTCTGATTGCTATCATCTATTTCTGCCAGATATTCATAATACAATTTCAATAATTCCTTAAGTTTAGGATGACTTGAAACATTTTTAAACACATCTTCTGATGAGCCTCCAAAATCCTTATCTATATCATCTAATATATCAGAATCTACATCTGAAGATAATCTTAAAAGAGCATTTATAATTTCCTCTGTTAGCTTGTCTTTTTCTTTTTCGTTTAAATTCATTATTTCAAATTTTATGAATTTTTTTAATACCCTTACCTCAAACTTGAATTAATTATTCTTCTTCAAACAACTCTACTATCTTATATCTGAATGTTGTAAGAGCTGTGTGTTCATTCAGATCATCTATCTTACCATCAAAAGCAATTACAAATTCCTTAAACAATTGTATAATTTTCAAATAATTCTTATGCTCTGGAAGCTGCCTGAATGTCTTACCTGAAAGTAATCCCGGCTCATTACCCAACATCAGGTAAACTAATGCATCAACTATTGTTTCTGCTTCTTCTCTTATTTGTTTTTCATTTTTTTCCATATCTGAATTGTATTTATTATGCAAATATTATGCCTCTGCCATTTTTCTGTTGATTATATTCAATAAGAATATCTTTAATTTTTCTTGCATCGCTTTTAGGAATGCAATAAGCAGCAACCTTACCCCCAATTGCTTTTATATTTATGTCTGCTCCAAAAAGATGAGTATCTATTGTAATGCTGCGGATAAAACGAAAAGCTATTATTTGTTCATCTTTACCTATCAAAAACCAATTTCGTTTTTTAACAGTTATAGTTTGCTCGTCAGTATCAACAATAATTACCCAGGGATTAGCTACGTGGGCAGGCTTACCATTCATTACCAAAGCATTTGCAGATGATGATGTTTCAAATCGCATTTTATTAAATTAATTAATATTTTATTTGATACTGATTAGAACCTCTTCTACCTTTACTTTTTCCTCCGCAAATATTATAGCATTCACCACATACAATTTCGAATTCTTTTTGATATATCTCTTTTTCTTCTTTTGTTTTGCAGAGAGATATTGCTTTGCGAATCAATAAGCAGTTATCAGAGAAATCTCTCGTGTGGCAAGGGTCGCATGATTCCTGGCGAAATTTGTATTTAGTAGAATATGCAAGCCAATAATATGCTTCAGGTGAATTAGGTTTCAGCTTTATTGCCCTTTGAAATATTTCCTTACAAGGTAAATCGCTTAATGGAAATTTGTCCTCTCCAGGACGATGAGCCCCTTTATAATGAGAGGCTTCAATAAATTTATAATCTCCCCAGTTATAAACAGCTTTACCATAATCTATAAGTGTTTCATAATCTCCCTTTTTTTCATAAAGTGTTTTGTATAATTTTATTATTTGGACAAATATTTCAGATCTATAATCCATATTTGTATTTTCACTTTGTTTTGATAGAAATATGCTTCTATACATTATAGGAAAATTCTCTCTTATTTTCTTGCTTTGGTTTATAACTTCTACATATAAATCTTTTATTTTATTGTATTCCTCAATTGGAAGATTATTAATATTTTTTAAAATTGAATCATA
>CAZMDE010000540.1:0-1862 GCA_964564355.1 uncultured Bacteroidales bacterium
TAACCAAATTGTCGGCATTATCTTTAACAGGCATAACAGTATGTATTAATTAAATCAGCTTTTCTCGATTCTGGGTCTTGCATTGTTGCCATGGCAATGGGAATGTCTACCGTTTCCTTGAATATTTTCACCCCATGTCTAATAATTTTCAATGTTATATTCTTCAATATTTTATGCAAAACCCATGTTCCCATTATCCAGTACCTGTTCATCCTCAAACCGATAAGCTACTAATTTACCACCTTTGGCTACGCTGTAATCCAGACAGCAAATATTCTTTCGATACAGTCCAGGTTCACCCTTCAGCCAATAATGTCCAAAAATGACAGGTTTATCATTTTCAGAATAAACTTAAGTATTAAGTAATTGTGACACATCGACAGGCTGATCTGGTAAATGGGATATTGATCCAACACTACTTAATCCCACTTATTAATCTCCAATGCTTGATTTAATGTGGGTATAAAACTTTCAGGGATATCCTTTTCTGATTTAAATCCAACAGACCGAAATTTATTCCCATCATTAAGATTCAAATCAAGGTAATATGTTGCCTTACTGGTGTCAAAAAAAAGTTCAAAGGATTTGACTCCAGTTTTTTCTAATAGCAATTTGCATGATGAACCTTTTGCATCTATTGATCCATCAGATCGATCAGAATATTCAAGCCCCAAGGAAGATTTAATAAATAGATGCTTATAAATGAAAAGGTAATTGGTTGTCTCCGTAAATATCGAAACACCATTTGTTATAACCATTCTGAATAGAACAAAAAGTGCTGGTGTTAGTGGAGAAATAATATCAGCTCTTTCAATATCGCTCAGCCTTTTGTTAGGCGGAAACATTTCAATAGAAACATTTGGGTGGTCTATTTGTTTTAACTTATCTATCAGTTCATTCATGTTACTGAGTTTTTATTGAATTGCTTTATGATAAAAGTATACGATTAATTTTTTACTTAATAATTTCCCAAATAGTGTTTGTGGGGATTGCTGGGATATATGTTTCTGTGCCTTTTTGTGATTCAAAATCGAAATCTTCCGTTTGGAACAAGCTAATATTTGTTAAAAGGGAGGTTCCCCACGAAAGCACCAGCGTTTTTAATGTGGTTGTATCTAGTTTGGTTAGCCAAGAATCCCAATATGATTTATTAGCACAAACAATCAAGCTGGGATAGCCATTATTGGTAATAACATTCCACTTAAAAGGAATCATATTCTTGTGGTTAACTTGATATTTGTCGAGATAATCTGCATTAAACTGGATTAAACAATAGTAGGTCAATAATTCTATTACCGCATAAACAGGACTATCAGAAGCCTTTTTTTTTGCAAATTTCAATTCGCAGATTGCTGGCACACCATCCAATGACCCTATTAGGTCAATACTTGGTCTTCTAGGATTTCTGTTAAGAACAATAGGTAATTCACCATCCATCCAGATGGTTTTTTCAAAGCCATTATTCTTTTTAAAATCTAATAAAGTTGGATTCGCATTTAAAATGGCTCTTTGATATGCCGTTTCTCCTGTAGATCTGATATCAAATGTCATTTTTTTAGGACTTGTATGATAGTTATCCCCGTAATTGTTCGGATCCAACAATAGGTCTTTAAATTTCCGAACTCTTGTATCCATTGTAGATGCCTTATCGATAATTTCAATAAGCAGCTTTTTAAAGTCTTCTTTTGGAACTAATGTATTCATTATGTGTTATTTACTTTATAGATTTGAATTTAATAATAAATATTCTTTACTATCTTCCCAAACTTCAACCTGCGTTAATCCACCTTTACCAAGTTCATCTTTCATTTTTTTAGGGTTTTCTGTATGTATGGGGACAATAATTTTGGGATTTATAGCCT
>CAZMDE010000541.1:0-1861 GCA_964564355.1 uncultured Bacteroidales bacterium
CAAGAAACCTGAAGAACAACCAGAAAATATTGGCAAATTAAAAGTATTAAAAGTAACTCCAGATGGTCTTTTCTTTGACGGTGAAAAAGAAGATTTTGAAAAGAAAATGGCAGATGTTCTACCAGGTGCAGAGCAAACAGAAACTCCTGATGCTGTAGTAGCTAAAGAACTTACCCCTTTAAAAAATACTGATAAAATGAAAAAAGTTGCTGAGGTTCTTCCAAAGATAATCGCCAAGATTGACGATGAAAACACAATGAAGAAAGTAACTGATGCTTTGGGATAATAAGATTTTAAATATATAGAGAATGGCTTGGAGATCATTTAAAAAAGATTTAGATAAAACTTATCAGAAAATAGATAAGATTGCAAAAAAGGGCAGGGATAATTTCCAAGAATATTACGATTATATAGATAATCTAATTATAAATAAGCAGTATGGTGTATTGACTCAGGTCTTATTCATAAAATATGATTTTGATTATACAAAATATTTCTCAGTAACAAATATTAAAAGAGCTAGTTGGAATCAAATAATGTTCAATACTAGAAGTATTTTACAAGATGGAGTTGAAAGATTACTCAAAGATGATTCTTTATATCGAATAGGACTGGATGTATATAGAGAGGATTCTGATCCTTATGCAGAAGTAATAGACCCCGTTGGAAATGGAGATGGTGGTGAATTAAGAGTTGTTATTTCAAATGATGAAAATAGGGGAATAATAAGAATAGATGTTTTAAAACAAGGAAAAGATTATTCTACTGCTTCTTTTGTACAAGTTACTGGCGGCGATCCCTCAGCAACAGCACTGCCTTATATAAGAGGTGGTAATGTTTTAAAAGTTGATGTTACTGGAACTGGTAGTAATCACGTCAATAATATAAAAGTAGGAACAATAAGAGAAGTAGATGAATTTATAAATGTAGTAAATGGATTGGCTTATACCGACTCAGCCTTTCAACAAGATTCAGATAATAAAAAAACCTACCTTATTGTTGATAAAATAGGTTCTACAATGAGTGCTTCTTTTTCTACTTGGAATTTTACATTAACATATGATAGAAATCTCATTAATCTTTATGATCAGGCATTTGAATATCTGATTTGAAGTTAAATTTTATATTACAATTTTTTCATTTTTAGTATAATATATATAGTATTACAAATAAAATAAAAAGTTTATGCAAATAAAAAAATTCGAATCATTTTTCGAAAGACCAAAAAAATCATTAACGATGGAAGAATTGATTGATAAAAAATATGAAACTCAATCTGTTCAGTTATCTTCTTATGAGATAACAATGATTTTACGGCTTATTAAGAATAGTGTAGATAAATTTTCAGCGAGAGGAATGAATAAAATGTCATCTGATCGTGAAAATACATTAAAATCAATATTAGAAAGATTAAAATAAAAAATAGAAAAAATGAATAAAATAAAAAAATTCAACGAAGAATGGGAAAGTGGAAGAATTGATAAACTTTTCATACAAGAAATATCAGATAGGGTATATGGACCAGATTCAGAATCTTATATTGCAGCGATAAAAGAAATTAATAAAACGCATAGAAGAAGAGAAGGTCGAGTTGGATCAGAACTTTTTGATGATGAGATCATTAAAAAGAGAAGAGAACGAGAAAAAGAATTGGTTAAAAAGTTTAACTAATATTTTCTTTTTTTAGAATATACTCAACCACTTTTTTCCAATCTTCAAATGGTGCATTTCCAAAATGGATGTGCTCACCTTCAAACTCAGTTTGACCATGTTTGGTGTCATCATCAATAAGATAATCTCCTTTTAAAAGAGACTTATCAGTTGCCATTATTGTTCTTCTTTGAACATCAATTCCAAGATG
>CAZMDE010000542.1:0-1845 GCA_964564355.1 uncultured Bacteroidales bacterium
TTGAAGGAATTACAACACACTGGTATTTATTCAAACTATTATCTGAAACAACTCCGGTTAAAGTGAGCTGAGCACTATGGAAACCTGAATATACAGGATCTGTGCCGGCAGCATCAATATCTGTGAAAGCACCTGAACCATGATATTGTATCTGCCATTGATAAGTTAAGCCGGTTTCATTTTTAGTAGCTATAGTGAAGCCGGTGGCTTTGCCAACATTAACAGATACATTAGAAGGATGATTAGTAATATCAGCATTAGGATTAACAGTAACATAATAAACAGTAGGAGAAGCAGCCGAACAGCCTCCGGAAGTATAATTAACGCTTATCCATTGTTCTCCCGGAGTGCTCCAGGTAACTGAAACCTGATAAGAACCGCTGCCTGAAGTAATATTGCCTCCATCAGAAATAGCCCAGGTATATCCTGACTTGCCGGATTCAGTGGTATACTGTGTACGAGCTGACCCTGTTTCACAAGATGTTGCATCACCGGTAATCGTCGGATCAGGAGTACTGATATTAACAGTTACATCCAATCTGTTAGCACTCTCACAACCACCTACAGTTTGAGTGGCAAAATAGTGAGTGTTATTTACTAATGTTGTACCGGAAGATAAAGCAGTGCCACCTGTTGAAGCAGTATACCATTGAATTGCAGTACCTGTTGCTGCCAAATTAGCAACAGTTCCGCTACAGAATGTCTGAGGAGAAGCACCTGTTGGAGCTGAAGTTGGACTTACTGCATTTACAGTTACAGTAGTTGTTGATGGAGATATACATGTAGGGTCAGAGACTCTTCTTGCCAGCACTACCTGGTTAGCTCCTACTGCCACACCTGTTATTACAGGACTTATTTGATATGTTCCTCCTGCAATATTGTATTCATAATCTGCTCCTATTGGTGCAGTAATTGTAACAGTACCTGTTGGTGTTCCGCAGGTAGGTTGTGTAGTTACGCTTGCTGTTGGAGCAGCAGGAGGAGTACATGTAACAGAGGCAAATTCATCAGAACCTAAATCAGGAGATGAAGAATTACCCGGACAACCAGACCCGGGACATCTTGTATCGCCATCATAATCTGTTGTGATGCCCATACTTGTTAAATCCATCCCGGCATTTTCGATAAACTTATAGCTTTGTAAATCTGTCAAAGAAATATGCAAATCTCCTGTTGTATAAGAGCTAAAAAGGTTAGCAGGACAAAGTATATTGCTTGCATAGGTAGATGTACTGGCATTGTTAGTTGGATTAAAGCTATGTGCATCTCCGCTTGAAGCAGATTGCCATTGTGCATATGTTAATCCAGCGGTTTGTGAATTCCAGTTTGCTAATGTGGCAGGATTTGAATTTAATAATAAATTATAATCTGAACAACCTGCAGTCCATTTTGTATCCCCTGCTGCATACCTGTTTATAATTGTCCAGTGATTTCCTGAGCCTCCTGTCCTGGTATTAATAAATATATTATTTTTAATATTAACTGTAGCAGGGTCTGATGAACCACCATTCCCATAGTGATAGAAGGCGGCGGTATTACTTGCAGATGCGGTTCCTGATATATAAATTGTATTGTAGAAATAATTAATATTTGATCCGCCAGCAAAAGAACTCATATCCATTATGCCCCACATTCCGGCACCTG
The DNA here is from genome assembly GCA_964564355.1 of uncultured Bacteroidales bacterium. Taxonomy (GTDB): domain Bacteria; phylum Bacteroidota; class Bacteroidia; order Bacteroidales; family JAGODS01; genus CAZMDE01. The sequence goes on from CAZMDE010000542.1 coordinate 1,645, forward strand.
TACTTACTCCTGAATTTCTCAGTGTAATTTGGTTATTTGCTATGGTTAATGTGTATAATTTCGGAGAAGAAGGACCGGTAATGTACACCCCGTAAGTTATACCTCCAGAAACTGAAGTATTATCATATACCCTGTTGTTAATAATAGACCCGCTTATTGTCCTGCTTCCCTGTATAGCTATACCATAATTATAATTTGATG
>CAZMDE010000543.1:0-1825 GCA_964564355.1 uncultured Bacteroidales bacterium
GCTGCATCAATAAGCACTCTTATTGTTTTAATCTTTTATCTTATTCCACAGATGGTTGGAGCAGGCGACCTTGTTGTTCCTTTGCTTGGCTTACCTCATTGGCTTGGAGTTGTCATAGTTGGTTCAATTGTTATTTTTATAGTTGCTACTGCAGGTATGACTTCAACAACTTATGTGCAATTTATTAAAGGAGGTCTATTGGTTATTTTTTCTACCATACTTACAATTTATATATTAAGAAATGGATTAACTTTAACTCCAAATCAGGATTATCATAAGTTTGCTAATATAACTGCAATAGTTAATAATGACACAATAGTTAGTGTTCCTGATTCAACTTATCTTATTAAGACAACAAAAGTAGTTGATAAAATAGTTTTTGTTAAAATTGAAAAGAACGGTTCGGAATGCTGGTATAAATTAAATAGTAAAGATGGAGCCGGCACTCTCACTGAAGCGCTTTTTACAACAGTTAAACCTGATGGAGTGAAATTATATAATGGTGCTCCGAAATCGGAAAAGAAATTTTACCAGGTCGGGCATATGAGTAAAATAGTTGTTGACGGGCAGGAGGTTGATAAAACCGGTCCGGTTGGTCCTTTTAAATTTATTAAAACAATTGAAAGCAGTGAAGTAGTTCGGTTCTCTAAAAAAGCATTTACCGATGGAGATGATAAAGTAACTATCTGGTATCAGAAAGTTACATCAGGCAAAGATGTTATGAAACCAGGGCTTTTATACAAATTGACAAAAGCTGTGGGAGCAACAGGCTGGGATAGATTAAACTTCGTTTCTCTGATGCTTGCATTGTTTTTAGGAACATCTGCATTACCTCATATTTTAATTAGATATTACACTGTTCCAAGCCAGAGAGCTGCCAGAAAATCAACGATAGTGGCAATATCTGCAATTGGTTTCTTTTATATCCTGACATTGTTTATGGGATTAGGAGCAATGACCAATGGAGTTTTGGATATGGAAAGCAGTAATATGTCAGGCCCTCTTCTTGCAAAAACTTTTGGTGTTGGATTGTTCTCAATAATATCTGCAATTGCTTTTGCAACTGTACTTGGGACTGTCAGCGGTCTAATTGTTGCATCTTCCGGAGCTATTGCTCATGATTTTATTGACAAATATCTTCAGGTAGAGATGACGGATAAGGCTAAAGTAAAAGCCGGAAAAATTTCAGCACTTTGTGTAGGTGTGTTTGCTATTATTCTAGGAATATTGTTTAAAGGAATGAATGTATCTTTCCTTGTAGGTCTTGCATTCGCTGTTGCAGCATCTGCTAATCTGCCTGCAATATTATTCCTTTTGTTCTGGAAAAAAACAACTGCTAAAGGTATTGCATGGTCAATTATTGTTGGTATTGTTTCTTCAATTGGAATTATTTTGTTTTCTCCGACCATGTATGAAAAATATGGTTTGTTACCCAAAGATGCTCCTATACCATTAGATAACCCGGGTATTATCTCAATACCATTATCTATTATTACATTGGTTGTTATTTCTTTACTGACTCAAAAATATAATGCAACAAAAGATTTTAGTAAATAGTATTAATTTAAATTTATTCAAATAATGAAAAAAATAGTTTTAGTTTTATTTCTCATTTCTCATTTCTCATTTCTCATTGTTAATGCTCAGGACAAACCAGTAGAAAATAATTTCGGAATTAAATTTTCAGGTTATGTTAAAAACGACTTCTTTTATGATAGCCGTCAGAATATTTCAATTCGTGAAGGACATTTCTTGCTTTACCCTGCAGGAAAATCACTCGCTAATGACAAAAGGGATATCAATGATGTACCTAATTTTAACTTTT
>CAZMDE010000544.1:0-1820 GCA_964564355.1 uncultured Bacteroidales bacterium
AAATAATCAACCATCCATCCATAAACTTTCGGATGTCCTTTTGATGCCTTATCACATGCGGCACTGCCTGCTTGTGTGAATAAAGAATCACGCTGATCATCTCTTGTGGCTTGCATACCATATAATCCTAAATAATCGCTTATAAATTTTGGCAACTCTCGTGTTCGTATAATAAGTGAGTCGGTAAAGTCCATACCTTCAAAATAATTCTTTATAATTCCGCTAAGTCTTTCCTTTTCACTGCCATTCCATAATATTGATGGTATATACTGAAATTGGAATAATCTGCTAATATAAAGGTCGTGGTATGCTTTTGACTTTTCCTTTAACCAATTATTATACTCCATACTGCGTTGATCAAATTCTTTTGCACCTTGTTTGTAAAGTATGGATTTTGTGCGGTCGTAACTCATAAGAAATTTTTTAAGCACATCCATTTGCTGGCGTTTAGTATTGCTTTCTTTCATGAAGTTAAAATATACTGTATTTTCCAATTCGCCTGCATTGAATTTAGTGCTGTCAGTGTTGTTATTAAACGGAACATTGTATACTAATTCTATATCCTGTTTATAAATATAAATGCTTTTTTCAACAGGGTAGGGGCTATCACTTTCTTTGGAACGATAGTCAAACCTTAGCAAAAACTCTCCGGGTAAGTATTGTTCCGGTATGATAAGCTTTACTGATTCGTTATTTTTAACTCCTGATACTTCAGCAATAACCTTAGCAGTCCTTAGCCCTTCGTATGGTGTTAAAGAGATTTTTGAATCAAAAACACCTTTTAAATGAACAGTTAGCTGACGTTCATGCCTGGCTTGTCCTAATGCTGAAATACTTGTAAAAATCAACGTTATTAGACTAACGCTAATCCAACGAAAATGAGATTGCATCTTTGAAATAATTAATTTTATTTTTATTAATACCTGTTAGTTATAGAAGATTATATCATCTTCCCCGGGTCAACCCATTGAGTGAATTGTTCATCAGTCACTAAGCCAAGCTCAATAGCTGCCTGCCTGAGGGTTCTGTTTTCTGTATGTGCTTTCTTTGCAATCTTAGCTGAATTTTCATAACCTATATGAGGATTGAGCGCAGTTACAAGCATAAGAGAATTCTCGAGGTTATGCTTGATAACAGGCAGGTTTGGCTGTATGCCGGCAACACAGTTGTCGTCAAATGATACACAGGCATCGCCTATAAGCCTTGCTGCCATCAGAAGATTATAAATCATGACAGGCTTAAAGACATTAAGCTGGAAATGACCGTTAATTCCTCCGATAGTAATAGCCGCATCATTGCCAATAACCTGGGCGCATACCATTGTCATTGCTTCCGGCTGTGTTGGATTTACTTTTCCGGGCATAATTGAGGAACCGGGTTCGTTTTCAGGAAGTAGCAGTTCTCCGATTCCGCAACGAGGACCTGAACCTAAAAGCCTTATATTACTGGCTATCATCATTAAACTTACAGCAATAGTCTTTAAAGCACCTGAAGCTTCAACAATGGCGTCATGAGCAGAAAGTGATTCAAACTTGTTAATTGCAGTGATAAATGGATGTCCGGATAAATCAGCAATTTTTTTTGCTACCAATACATCATAACCTTTTGGGGTATTTAAACCTGTTCCAACTGCTGTTCCGCCAAGAGCTATTTCAGTCAGGTGAGGCAAAGTGTTTTTTAATGCAATTAATCCGTGGTCAAGCTGCGAAACATAACCTGAAAATTCCTGCCCGAGTGTAAGGGGAGTAGCGTCCATCAAATGAGTTCTGCCTGTTTTGACAATATCTTTAAATGCCTGCGCTTTTTTATTCAAAGCATCT
>CAZMDE010000545.1:0-1817 GCA_964564355.1 uncultured Bacteroidales bacterium
TGCGGCTTCTAGTCCTACGGGAGAATCCTCTACAATTAATATTTCTCGTTTATCTAGCCCGAATTTTTTTATAGCTTTAATATACATCTCTGGATCAGGTTTTGGATGAATTACTTCTTGGTTGGATATTATAAACTCAAATCCTGTAATTTCTGCAGCCTCCAGAAATAGTTCAATACTTTTCCTTATGGAATTACTGCATACTGCAAAGGGCATATTCATTTCTTTTAATTCATTTATTACTTTACTAACTATTGGCAGCGGTTTTATTGTTTGGGCTATCAAATCAAAGGTTATTTCTTGTTTTTTAGAATTTATTTCTTCAATTAAATCAGTATTAAAACCTAATTTTTCTAGCTTTTTTTTAGTTGGCAATCCGTTGAGATGTTGCATATGGTACTCTTCATTAATTTCTTTATACGGCCTTAGAGCCTCAATAAATGCTTTTTGATGTAGTTGCACCGCATCAATTAAAACTCCGTCCATATCAAAAATAACTGCTTTTATCATAATTTAAGATTGGGAAATTTATGTTGTATTTCCCCTCTTATTAAAAAATCTATGAATTTTTGAACATCTTTTGGGGTTCCAAGTCCGTGAACAAACCGTGGCCTTGAAAGAGTTATCATTTTTCCTCTTCGGATCATGTAATTATATGTTGGTGCGATATAATACTCTCCATTAGTTCTATCATTTTCTTCTATCATCTCTTCTGCTGCCCAGACAAAATCCCTTCCTTTTTTAAAATAATACGCCCCAATATTTGCATTCCTACTTATTTGGAGTTTTTCAGCAACTTCGGTAACATATCCCTGTTCATTTATTTTAGAAAAGCTCCATTTAGGGTTATTTGCGTAAAATACTGGAATTATTCCGTCTATTTTCTCATGACTCTCTATATCTTTAAACAAAGTTCCTCCGTCAATATAGTGATCCGAGTCAGTTATCAATAGGGGCTCATCATTATTGATGAACTCTCTGGCGAGAAGGGCTGTGCATGCGGCACCTTCCGTAACTTTTTCAACAAGAACCACTACGGCTTGATTTCCGAATATTTTTTTTATCTCTTCGTCTATTTTAAAGTTTTCTACATGTTCTTTTAAAACTAAAAATATCAATCTATCGTCTTTTTTTATTGGAATGGAGGACAGGGCCCATTCAATCATAGTCCGCCCGGCTATATTGATTAAAGGCTTTGGTTTCGCGTATTCCGGATTTTTGTGGCTTTCTTGAAGAAATCTTGAGCCTCTTCCAGCCATAGGTATCAGTATATTCATAGATTTAGGGAGTTTTTATCATTTAAAAGGTTTATTTGTTTGGATTATATGGATTATATGCCTGGCTCCAGAATAGTTTATAAACAATTTTCTTTTTAATATAATATGAAATCGGTGTTTATCAATCTTCACGGAGACACAAATATGACTGCAGCGTACCTCCATTCAGTAATAGACGGGGCCGGTTTTGACATAAATACGATTCACTTCAGAAGATTAGGTTATGAAATCGAGTTGCCAACTAGTGAAGAGTTAACTGCATTAGCAAGGTTAGTAGAAAAATTAAATCCGGAAGTAGTTATGATGAGTGTTAACTCTATGAGTTTTTGGACTGCGGTCAAAGTATCGCAGTTATTTAAAAATAGAAAAGTAATATGGGGTGGAGTTCAACCAATGGTTGATCCGGAGAGGTGCTTAAACTATGCAGATATTATTGTGAGGGGCGAGGGGGAGGGAGCCATTATTGAACTATTAACTGCTATTAAATTAAATAAGAAAATAGATAAAATTAAGAATGTTTGGCTTAAAAAAAATGGAAAA
>CAZMDE010000546.1:0-147 GCA_964564355.1 uncultured Bacteroidales bacterium
GTCTTTGAAGGTATTTCAATCTCAACGAATGAATCTTGAAATTGAGACCAAATTTCTTTGTCTTTTTTAATTATTTCAATCAATTTATCAAGCATAATCAGGGCTGTCGGTTTTTCAAACATAGCACACAACGGCTGACGCTATGGC
>CAZMDE010000546.1:157-1817 GCA_964564355.1 uncultured Bacteroidales bacterium
TACCATTTGTGTTATTTTCATTATATGATTAGTAGTTGGTTTTATCTATTTTTTGCCTTTGAAAATATTAATAACCAATAGATTGCATTTTCTGTCCCATTGTATTTTTATATTTCTAAATTATCAAGAGGACTTTTCACTTGCTCCATTCCCTTTCTGGTTATGTGTGTATAAATTTCTGTCGTCTTGCTCGAGCTGTGTCCTAATAATTCCTGTATATATCTTAAATCTGTCCCCCTTTCTAATAAATGTGTAGCAAAACTGTGTCTCAATGTATGAACTGTCACTTTTTTAGTAATTTTTGTTTTCTTACAAGCTTCCCTTAATATTGCCTGAATGCTACTGTCGGAATATTGTTCGCCTTTTTGACCTTCAAACAACCATATCTTTGGCTTATACTCTTTATAATATTGCCGTAAAAATAACAATAATTTTTCAGATAGCAAGCTTTGCCTGTCTTTTTTCCCTTTTCCCCCTTTTATTATTATTACTTTCCTTTTGCTGTCAATATCTGCGATTTTCAGATTTATCAGCTCGCTTATTCTTAATCCTGCTGAATATATGGTTAACAAAATTGATTTATGTTTAATATTATCAACTTTGCTGATAATACTTTGAACTTCCTCTTCGCTCAGCACTGTTGGTAATGTTTTTTCTTTAAATGGTCGCTCTATAAAATAGAATGTCCGTTCTCCACCTGCTACCTTTTCATAATAGAATTTTATAGCATTTATTGCCTGATTCTGAAATGATGATGATACTTTTCTTTTTTCTATAAGGTAAAGCAGGTAATTTTTTATATCCTCTTCTTTTATATCTACAAGCTCCTTCTTAGAATAATAATTAATGAAATCTCTGAATGCTGATGTGTATGTTCGTATTGTGTTCTCGCTATACCTTTTTAATTTCAGTTTTTCTGTATAAGCTTTAGGTATTTCCTTGTCATTGGAATATGTTTTCTTCTCTCTAAATTCCTTATTACTATTATTAATATCCCTGCAATCTATCTGATAATCATGTTTTCTGAAATATCCTTCAATCTCTTCTTTTATATTTTCAGTGTATGGAAATGTCCATTGCTTTTTATCCTTATCCCAATGATGATAGGGAATAGTTTTCAGTTTATTTAAAATATCCCTATCAAATGGAAAATGAAGAATTATTTTAGAATTATTTAATATTTCTATGTTTACTTTTTTCAAGTTTAGATATTTATAATTCAATAAAACAATCATCCTCAAATCCAAAGATAATTTTCACCAAAATTAACACATTTTTAATTGTTTAATACATTTTTTCAATCATTTTGGGTATTTTTTGTTGATTGGAAACAGAGATTCATTTATATGAAATGAAAATGCAATCAATGAAAAAAGAAAAGGGATGTCATCGCTTCAAGCGATGACATCCCTCAGCCTTTTCAAAGCGGTTGCAAAGCTACTTCAAAACTATGTCAAAGCGGGGTTACAAGGTTAGTAAAGCGTTAGTAATGAGTTAGCAAAGCGTAAGTAATGAGACAGTCATGAGACAGCACATTTGAAAATGTCAGATATTGAATAAAACATTACTTTTGTTAAATCATGAATTTATTTCTATTTATCGTATTTCTTATTACAATAGCTTACCTTGGTATTATTACTGCTTATAGCATTGGGTGGTT
>CAZMDE010000547.1:0-1810 GCA_964564355.1 uncultured Bacteroidales bacterium
TATTAATAAGCGGAAATCATTTTTTAACTGGCGACGGAATCGACTTTATACAAGATGCAGAAATATTTCTTGGCTATGATTGGGATTTTTATGTTGATTATTTCTTGGAAAAGCCAATCAATATAAATTTTTTCACGTATAATATAGAAATGGTTTATTCTGTTATTCCGGATAGTCAAAGTACCGGAATGATTTGGGCTATATTTAAGCATAAAAAATTTAATTTAAAATTGAGAAATAAGATGCGATATAGATATTCAGATGAAACGGAAAACAGAATACAAGAATTATTAAAAATAATAAAATATCCGAACAAAAAAATAAAAGTGGCATTGTCAAGAAAACAATTCTTCGATTTTTTCGAAAAGTATAAGGAGATTTAAATGGCAAAAGTTCTTATGACTTGGACAAGAGATGATACATCAAAAGACTGGGTTATACCTAATAAAGAAACGATAGACAAAGGTATTTTTAGTAAAGAAGAAATTGATGTTATTGTTAATACTAGAAATGCGTATTCATATCTTCCTGGATATGTTACGTCATCTACTGATTTTATAGACGATTATTCATACACATTTACATTAGAATTTGATACACAAGAAGCAGCAGCAAGCGCATATGATATCATTAAAAATCCTGCAATAAATTCTCTAATTTACATCAGACAACAGTTTATGAAGTTAAAAAGAAATAAATTAGGCTTAAATTATGATTTTTATGTGGAATTAAAATGAAACGTTTGTTATTATCTTTGTTAATATTTTTCTCTTCAATATGTTCGGCTAAGCAGCCGACCGTTTTAATTCTGCCAGTGGGTCCCGGTGGACTTGTTCACAAATATGCTCTGGAGATGCAGTCATTTTTTAATGAATTTTTTGGAAATGTGATAATAGAGTTTAAGCCAGGAGCCCAAGGTTCTATTGGTGCTTCTGCTCTTTCTGAGAATAAAACAGAAAAGATTACTTTAATGATGGGACCAGTTCAAAATTGGTCAACCAATCCTTTGCGCGATTTGACTCCAGTTGCTTATATGGGAACTATACCTGGAATTATTTTCGTAAACTCTAAAAGTAATTATCGTAGCCTTAAAGAAGTATTGGAAAAATCTCAGACTGATGTAATCAGCTATGGATTCGCGGGAAGTAGTAGTAATGGAAAATTGATTCATATCATCACTGATACATATTCAAATTCTAAAAATTTTATAGGAATACCATATAAGAGCGGAACTGCTGTGACAAACGATGTCATAGGAAGGCACATAGTATTGGGAGTTAGTATACCAAATAATATACACCAATACGTAAAAAATAATACATTAATCCCCTTAGCAATATTTGGTCCTTCCAAATCGAGTTACTTGCCAGATGTTCCCACTCTGAAAGATTTAAATTTGTCGGTTGAAAATGAATTTAAGTTGTACAATAACATCTTCTTGTTTGCAAATAAGAATGCTAATAAAGAACAAGTTGATAAACTTAGAGTGTATCTGAAAAAATATTTCGAAAGTGAAACATCTATAAATGTTAGGAAAACTATGGATATTCACTTTGGGACACATTCAATAACATCTCCTGAAAAACTTATAAATGACATTATCTCTGAATAACGATTTTGGATATTACTCAGTTGGTGGAAAAATATTCTTTTCTAAAAATTTAGCATACAACGAAGCTTTGCTTAAAAATGCTAGAGTTGAGTATAAATTTAATGAACATGTTTTTGATAGATATGATTGGACGCGAGAGCCGGAACCTGAAGTTTCTATAGAGGAGTTTTAATTTAAAAAAATGAAAATATGAATTTG
>CAZMDE010000548.1:0-1800 GCA_964564355.1 uncultured Bacteroidales bacterium
TCAAAAGGGGAAATTATAACCCCCGATGGCAAAGATGCATGGTGGGATTTACCTGGAATAGCCGTTTTAGTGGGCGGAATGTGGGTAGCTAACTTATATTACTGGGGCTTTAACCAATATATCATTCAAAGAACTTTTGCTGCAAAATCTCTGAAAGAAGCGCAAAAGGGCATTGCTTTTGCCGCTTTTTTAAAAATGATTCTACCTTTTATTGTTGTTTTACCTGGAATCATCGCTTTTGTTTTAAATGCAAGTCCTGAAGGTGTTCTCATTCCAGAAATGTTAGATCCTTCCTTTAAAAGACCAGATGGATCCATTATTAATGATAACGCAGCGCCGTGGTTAATTCAAAAATTTGTACCTGCTGGAATGAAAGGGTTGGTTTTGGCCGCTTTAGCAGCTGCTATTGTATCATCACTGGCATCTATGCTAAATTCTACAGCCACCATTTTTACAATGGACATTTATAAACCTATTATCAATAAGTTAGCTACCGAAAAGCAAATGGTAAATGTTGGACGTTTGTCCGCGGGTATTGCTTTGATTATAGCCATCCTTATTGCTCCAATGCTTGGGAATTTAGGTCAAGCTTTTCAATTTATTCAAGAATATACAGGAATAGTAAGTCCAGGTATTCTTGCTGTGTTTGTAACCGGATTATTTTGGAAGAAAACAAAGAATAAATCGGCCATTCTTGGTGTGATTGCCTCTATTCCCATCGCCATGTTTTTTAAGGTTGGTCCAAACGGTTGGTCTGATTCCCCCATTTTTGTGATTTTACCTTTCATGCATCAAATGATGATAACGTGTTTGGCTTCTATAGCTGTCATTGTTATTGCAAGTGAGATTGAAGGAAAAGGACAACCTGATGAAAAGCAGATTATTTTAAAACCAGGCATATTTAAGACCTCTGAATCTTTTAATATAAGTTCAGCTATTATTTTATTAGTTCTGGCATTTATTTACACTATTTTCTGGTAATTTTTTCTAATAATATGGAGATGATATCATCTATTATCTCCATATTATTAATACCAGCTATAGGATATGGAAGCCTCTATGGAACTTCCTAATTGATATATTGACTTACCAAAGGGTACATCGTAAGCGATGGAAATCTTAATCTGATTATCAAATAATCCAATAGTTTTTCCAGCAAGAAATCCAACCTCAAAATGAGAAGTTGCATTGGAGGAAACACCAGCACCAAACCAAAAAGTTTGATTGTGCTGATACCTTACATTTCCATCTATTACAGGTAGTTGACTTGGTAAATACCGAACCCATGTGGATAAATCCAATATGGCTGTTTCATCACCTAAGCCAAAAAAATCAAAAGGAATATATATTCCGCCAACAGCATATATATGTCTGAATCTCTTAATGGAAAATAATTCCTTACCTGAATCCAGTGATTTATATTTAGTGGTAAGATTCAAAAATTGGGGAAAAGAAAGACCTAAATAATATTTATCCTCATTTCTGTAAAAAATGCCTATATTCAAATCAGGTAAATAAGTAGATGTTGGAATAATATCAGGTTCTGCTACAGTAAAATCAGCGCCATTTATTTTTGAATAATAATTTATCGCTCCGGCAGAAATGCCAAAACTTAAAAATTTCTCTTCTCTTCGACTTAACCGAAGTTTATAGGCATATTGTAGATAAGCCCCATTATTTCCTAATAAACCTATTTTATCAGAAACAAGCTGTAATCCAAAAGTGCTGTTTAAATTATTATTTACCCATTCAGCGTTTAAAACATTCGTATTAGGAGCATCTTTTACATTTAATCCAATT
>CAZMDE010000549.1:0-1797 GCA_964564355.1 uncultured Bacteroidales bacterium
TCTGACCTTGAAAAAGCAATTGCAGAAGCAGATAGTCAGGATATTAAAACAGTATATCAGAACCTTATGAAAGGCTCACATAATCACCTTCGCAGTTATGTCCGTCTGTTAGAGGCTTATGGTCAGGACTATCAGGCTGTTTATCTCACATCTGAGGAACTGGCAGCAATTATAGATTCTCCAATGGAAAGAGGCTTGTATGATGAAAATGGAAACCCGATGTTTCAATAAATATGCTCAATAAAACCAATAATGTTCGATAATCAGCCAAATTAAAAAGGAATTAAAAAATGAAAACAGTTAAAGCATTAGTAGCAGTGTGTGTAGCAGCAGGTATAGCTTTGATAAGTGCAAATTATTCTTTAGCAGCAGACAGCAGCATGATGGGCAAAGACACAGTGATTCTTGCAAAAGGAAACGGGCATGGAGCTGGTGATGGCACAGGAAATGGTGGTTCGGGACCTAAAGACGGAACTGGCAACGGAAAAAAGAACGGAACATGCACACAATTTTCTTCAGATGCACAGGATAATATAGATTTCATCATTGCTGGTCGTGGTAATGGCACAGGTGGCGGTAATGGAACTGGCACTGGCGGTGGTGGACGAGGCACTGGAACGGGCACATGCAGGGCATAAATATTTAAGAGTCATTCCAGAGAGGGGGTTTTCATTACTTGAAGACCTCCTCTTTTTTAGTTTAAGTGAGCAATAGATTTTATCTTCTCATATATTTGAACAGGGGACGTTTTGTTGATTTCTCCAATACTCTTTATGGTCATATCTTCTTTAGCGACAATGCCAGATGCTCTGAATGACTTTAGAATAGTCTGAACATCCAGATTATATTGGCTGCAAAAATCGTCTAAAGTAAGAGTACCAGTTCCAGGAGGTGGGCTTTCAGGCAATTTTACAATTTTACCAAACGGTTGAGGATTCATTGCAGAATATAGTTGTTGCGGAGAAACGGCATTATTTATCGCTATCTCCTGTAACGTCTGAGTTTCATTAGCAACTTTATATCCAGATTCTTTGAGCAACTTAATTCCAACTGCCAAATCAATATCCATCTTCTTTGTAAAAGTGGTCAATGATGAAAGTTCCGCATGTCCGTATGGCGGTTCACCATATTTGACAGCACCAGAGTCTTTGAATGAATTACTTATGTCTATAATTGTTGAAAACGGTGGTATTTTAATATATGTTCCCAATATAAACACTATAGTCAGTATCAACGCCACGTTAAATTCTTTCGTGAATACTACAAGTTTCTTCGCCTTATTATTAAGATATAGAACAATCGGTCTCCAGTTATAATAGACGTGAATTAAAAGAAATAGCAGGAAAAGAAAACCAACATTGATATGAATAGCTCCCCACTGCTCCTTTGACAATCCCATCAGTCTCCAGTCCGCCCAGTATGCCACACGACCTTGTGGAGCAATATACAAAATAATGCTTGTCAGTATCACAACACAAAATGACAACAACACTGTAAGAGATGTAATTTTTCTCATATTCATAAATATCAATCCTAAATGATATAAAATTAGTAATAATAATATTTAATAGTCAACCCTATCCCTCAAATCTTTACCACATTTAAAGAACGGCAACTTCTTAGCTGGTATCTTAACCTGCTCCCCTGTCTTTGGATTCCTGCCAGTATATGACTGATACTCTTTAACATAAAAAGAACACAGCCCTCTTATTTCAACTCTATCACCATTTACTAAAGCATCATATAGTGGACCCAGTTTTTAAGACAGTAGTTTAAGCTGTAATGAACAAATAACCT
>CAZMDE010000550.1:0-1795 GCA_964564355.1 uncultured Bacteroidales bacterium
TTGATTTTTATTTCTTCATTTTAAAAGCCGGCATAATAGTTATTGTCAATATAACTTTTAGGAATGTTTATCTTTGGATACTTATCACTCGCACTCAAAGAATAAAAACCTGTTTCAGGTGCTATAAAAGCAATAGCAACCTTTTCATTTTCATATTGTGCCAAAGCATAAACAGGGTCCAATCCTCCCTGATCCTGAAACCCAACACCGGAATTTTTGTTTTCCTCTGCAAAAAATACAAAAGCAGGGTCATTCGCTGTTCTCGCCCCCCAATTGCTTGCCTTCACATTGGTATAATCTGTAAATTCAGCTCCATTTAAAGAATGCTGTGCACGCCACTCTGTCCCTTGAGTGATGGGAAAAAGTGTATCCAATCTTCCGTTAATGATTGTATTTGCAGTTGCCCTTAATGTGTTTGGGTCATAAATCTTATGATCCTTTGGCATAACATAAACAGCAACAGTAGCTACCTTGGAATAACCTTTCCCATCATAAGCTTTATAGGTAAAACTGTCGTCTTTTAAGTAGTCTATATTTGCTGTATAAACGTATCCCGTAGCGGTTACTGCTACTGTTCCATGCTTTGGGTTATCCACAATTTCATAGGTCAAGATATCTCCATCGGTGTCAGTAACGCGAAATGCACCCTGAAATGGTTTTCCTGCATTGACAGTAATCATTGAATCTGATGCAATTGGTAAGGAATTGACAGCTTGTGCGTTTAAACGCTCTACAAACGGAGAAAGAATAACTTGATTTAACCAGCCTAAAGTGTTGTTGCTTGCAAGCTCAAACTGTATTTTGTCTCCTGTTCTGAGTCCTAAATTATCTATAATTGGAAATGCAATGCTTGCATTTGTCTTGGTTAATTCAGCATAGTCCTTATCAAGAGGCCAAATTTTACTGCCGTTAACATTAATTTTGAATTTGACAATATCATTGTCTTTAAAATATTGAAGATTACCTGTTATCAAATCAATATTTGAATAATCGGAATTGGACGAAATCTTATAGGTTCCTTCACTTGGAGCCACAAAGGAAAGGGTTGTGCTTTCATCTCTAACGCTGGATGTTATCATCATTGGGTAAGTTCCGCCATATTGCATAAAGGCAACACCGGCATCTCCTGTGCCGTGTCCTGCTTGAATATAGGGAGGATTTGCTGTTGCAGTGCCACCCCATAAATCCCCATATAAATGGGAAAAAGGTGTATAAGCTCCTCCATTAAAGGAGTACTCTTGTAACCATGGCAAAAAGGAAGAAATATCAACTCTTTGACCATATCTGCCGCTTAAAGTGGTAATCATAGACTGCCTTAATTCTGTGGTATTATACTTTTTATAGGCTACATCTCTGTAAGCTGTTAAAGTGATTTGCGGCAACAATCTTACATATACATCAGCGGTCGCAGAGTGTCCTCCACCGATAGTATTATATCCCGTGAATGGATTAAATAATTCAAAAGAGATTTTATCTAACTTCGATAAGTTCAAATTCTCAAGGGTTGGAAAATTAATCTGATCCCCAACCGAAAGCTCGGTATAATCTTTATCACTTGGCCAGATTTTATTGCCGTTTAGAGTTATTCTGAATTTTAATTTATTGGAATTGAACGCATTATTGTATGTATCATTTCCATTTATAAGTGATGGAGCTGAAATATAGGGGTAAACACTATCCCCATCAATCTTATAAACCCCATCATTTGGCACACTGAAATTAAGCCGAACAGCACAGGTGTTATATGTAGCAATCAATGAAACATATGAATTGTTATAAAATGCGGCATCACAAG
>CAZMDE010000551.1:0-1788 GCA_964564355.1 uncultured Bacteroidales bacterium
TAAATTAGTTTTTTCATCAACACGCAAACCGTTTGTATAATTAATATTGGTATCTCTATAAATCTCTTCTAATGTTTGGAACAAATCCAAGGTTCTTTATTCCCGGCGCAAGTGTACAGTATGTTCGTTTCAAGGGAGAAGATGAGGCGAGTGATTTTGATTTTGAACACCGCTTCGAAGGTGACTTAACCACCCAATTGGGGCAAATGGAAGGATTTATAAAAGCGAATATTGTGAGATTAGTGTTGCCTGAACTTGGTGGAAAATATGTTTCAAGTTATCCCTTACGAGCGGTAAAAGAATTGTTGTTTAATGCGGTAATTCATAAAAATTACCAATCTAATGCCCCGATCAAATTTTATGAGTTTTCTGATAGGATAGAAATATCAAATGCTGGAGGTCTATATGTCAAAGCACTACCAGAAAATTTCCCTAATGAAAATGATTATAGAAATCCTGTTATTTCAGCGGCCGTTAAGAACCTGGGCTTTGTTAATGGATTTAATGTAGGAGTAGAAGCTGCCATCACTGCTTTAGGCAAAAATGGAAGTCCTGCGCCTGAATTTCTGAAAGATCAGCCTTTTTCATTTTTAGTTAAAATCTTTAAAAGGATTTAGCATGAAATCAATTATTTTCTTAAACATTAAAAGTGGCGTTGGTGGTAAAACAACGTTAGTTTATTTTATAATGCGTTGATAATGAAAATAAAAAACTTGACAGGCAAGATAAATAATACACCTTAGAGTTATTGGATACCAATAAAAAAGGAATGAGAATACCAGCCGCCAGCACCATTTGGGAATATGGTAGAATGTATCATGGCCGTATTTATGGCGGCAGTTTCAAACTCATCTTGGAGGAAGACAGCATAAAGCCTTATAATATTATGGGAATAGTTCTGCAATAAGAGCAAGTACTGTGTGTTTTGAATATAATGACCTCTCTAAAGAATTTTGTAAAAGGCTGGAAAAATATTTTACTATAATTGAACATATCGTTAAAATTCGTATATTAGGGATATGAAAAAACAGCGAATATATTTAGACACCTCAATTTTCGGCTGACTATTTGATGAAGAGTTTAAGGAATACACAGAACCCTTATTTGAGCGGATAAAAAATCTCGAATTCGAAATTATTCATTCTAATGTAACTGAACAAGAATTGGAAAATGCACCTGAAAAAATTGAAGCGACAACTAAATTGCTTCCTAATTTGTCAACTGAATATATGAAATCTGATATTGAAACAGTTAAATTAGCGAAAAAATATATTGAAGAAGGAGTTGTTGGTGCAACTTCTTACGCTGATTGTTTACATATCGCATTGGCAACAAAACACAATGCTAATATTTTATTAAGTTGGAATTTTAAACATATCGTAAACGTTGTTAGAATTGTTGGCTATAATTCTGTAAATATGTCAGAAGGATATAAACCAATTGATATTCGTTCACCAAGAGAATTAATGAATTATGAAAACTAAAGAAAAGAATACTAAAAAAAGCTTTGATGCCGTAAAGTTTATGCGCGAACAAAGAGATCGAATTTCAAAAGAAATAATGAATTTAAGTCCCGAAGAAATAGTGGAATATTTCGAAAAGAAAAGCGGAACAGAAAGTGCAAAGACCAGTGCATAACATTGGCTGTAATAGTGCCACTTCATTTTAGGTTTTTAGAGCAGATTTCCTTTTATTGAATTAACCTAATGGTTTCACTCTGGTAAAAGTTTTTTTCTCCAGCAGATATAAAGCATGGATCATGCTTTCAATAAGACTTGGATCTTTTTT
>CAZMDE010000552.1:0-1788 GCA_964564355.1 uncultured Bacteroidales bacterium
TTCCCCCAAATCAAAACAGAAAAGTAGGGGGGATATTAAAATAAAATTGCTTTGAGTGCTTATTTTTTAGAAGGATATTTTATAACTATGGGAATAAATTATCACAAGGTAAAGATTAAAAACGCTGATGATTTCGTTATTTTGGATGATCAGGGCTTCCAATATATTACAAGTGACAAGGAAATGCTTTCATTGAACCTTGCAGAAAATTTAAGGATACACTCAAGTGGTTGTATCTTTTTTCAAAAAACAATTAAATTATCTCCATCTAATTACAAAACTACCACCATTTATCTTCATAAAATATTGGCAGAAACTTTCAAAATCAGTGAGAAGACTAATATAAACAATTTAGTTGGATTTGTCTATGGGAATAAACTGGATTGCAGATTAAATAATTTAGTTTTCAGAAGTAGGGCAGTAGCGAGTAGAACCAGAAAAACAAGCAGTAGTACTGGTTTTACTGGAGTGTATAAAGAACACAACAAATTTCGTTCAGTTATTTCAATAAACGGGAAATCAAGACATCTTGGAATGTTCAAAACGGCTGAAGAGGCAGCTAAAGCGTTCAATGAAATGTCGAAAAAATTATATGGTTCAGAAGGAAAACAAAATAAATTAGATTAATCGTTTATCATCCTTTGGTCGCTCTCGTCATTTCTCTTTTGCCTGGTGGGCCTGGCAATGATTCTAAGGTGAAACCTATTTTCTTTAAAATTCTCTTTACCTCTCCCTTCGCGCAATACGTGACTAGAAAAGCTTCGTTTGTCATTGATTCATATATTTTTTCAAATAAACTTGCTGACCATAATTCAGGCTGTGATTCAGGCGAAAAGGCATCGAAATAAACAATATCAAAATAATTATCCGGTAAGGTCTCTTCTAATATATCCTTATTATGTTTCGTAAGCGTAAAGCGGGAGTCAACCTCAATTAATTTATCCCATTCTGATATAAGAATATTTTTAGAGATGGTGGCGGGAATCTTCAATTGATCCTCATATACGCAAGCGTTTAAAAGATCCTCTGGCAATGGGAAGACATCAAATGAATGATAGTCAACAAGAACTGTGCCTTTGTCAACCATATTTTTCCATGTCAACAAAACATTTAATCCCGTGCCAAAACCTAGCTCCAGTATTGAAATTTTGTCCTTCTTTTTTAAAACCGGTAGTAATCAAAAAAAAAAAAAAACATGATTTGATTCCTGGATGGCTCCATATTTAGAATGATAGGTTACCCCATGATCTTTAGAATAGAGGGTGTAAGAGCCATCTTGTGTCATAACTAAGTCGGGAATGGAAAATATTGATTCCATGTTCTCAACTCAGTATCTGAGCAAGTGAAGAAATTATTTCACTTACCATTGAAGAAAGTTTAAAATTAGTTGGACAACCGTAACCGCGGTTGCAGGAAAAGGTTGATATCAATACAAATAAGGAAAGAAGGGAAGGAATGTGAATATTTTTTTTGTTCTTTTGCATGAGTAGGATAATTAGTTTGTTACTTTAATTAACGGAAACACAAAATTAATATTTTATAGCGATAATCCATTCAATAGAATTTGTTATTTTTGCATTCGTTATAGATAGTTTTTCAAATCAATCAGAAAATGAATAGAGAACTTGCACTGCGTGATGCCCTAAGAGAGGCTATTTTAGAAGAAATGAGAAGAGATGAAAATGTTTTTCTCATGGGAGAAGAAGTAGCTGAATATGATGGAGCATATAAAGTTAGTAAAGGATTATTAGAGGAGTTCGGAGCTAAAAGAGTAATAGATACACCCAT
>CAZMDE010000553.1:0-1785 GCA_964564355.1 uncultured Bacteroidales bacterium
GTTTGCTTTTGACTTTATTTTTGCATGCATAAGTCATGGTGCTGTGGACGGAATGAATGTACAAACCATTTTTCCAATGTTTGTATTAGGAATATTAGCCGTTTCTTATGTTTATTATCACAAATTAGATTTAAATAAAGACTAATTTAGAGAATTTTGCCATCGTTCCTAAACGAAATCTATCAAGCAGATCCCCTAAGGATAATCTCACCTGGGATAAGTTTAGACGTAATTTCCTGATTTCCAGAAATAATTTGCTCAATGATTAACTGGGCAGCTTCTTCCCCTATAATTCTGGTTTTTGTATCAAAAGTACTTAATTCAGGCTCCACTATTTGTCCGGTAAACTCATTTCCGAATCCAAATACATTTATTTCTTCTGGTATTTTAATACTTTTCTTTTTTAAAAGTCGAATAATCTGAGCGGCGCTTTTGTCTGAAATGGAAATGATGCCATCTATTTTAGGATCAATTTTCAACCAATCCTCCAATGCTTTTTCCACTGACTCCTGAAGAAAATCAACATGTGCCAATAACTTAATATCCAGATTAATTCCATGTTTTTCAAGGGATATTTTGTATCCATTGAATCTTTTTTGAGTGATAGAGAGATTTTTCGGACCTAAAAGCAAAGCAATTCGTCTACACCCTTTTTTTATCAAATAATCAGTAACTTTTTCAGCTCCCACTTCATCTTCAGCTAATATTTGAGAAATGGGGAGTCCAATGGCAACACGGTAAAATTGCACAATAGGTATTCGTTTACCTAAATGAATCCGAATATGCTCATAAGAGGAGGTTTGAATGGAATGGCAAATCAATAATCCATCAATTAAATGATTCATTAATCCTTGAATATTTGCAATTTCTGTTTCGTGATTTTCATTCGAATTACAGATAATTACTCGATATCCCGCTTTTGAAGCAACTTCTTGAATGCCGCCTAACATGGTAGAAAAAACCGTTGTTTCTAAACTGGGAATGATAACACCCAGGGTTTGTGTGGACTTATTTACTAGACTTTGGGCGAGAATATTAGGCTGATAATTCAAAGATTTAGCTAATTCTTTAATATATTCCCTAGTCTGAATATTTATGTCAGGACGATTTTTTAAAGCTCTGGAAACGGTAGTAATGGATACACCAGCTACAGATGCAATATCTTGCAGAGAAACTTGAGAGGCTGGCTTATCAGATAATATATGGTTATCTTTTTGAACCTTTTTTATTATAAAATGATAAACACACTCTTTACAATAGTATCGTTGTTTATTCCGTATAATTCCAGCTTTTAGAATACGTTCCACATTTTGGCATTTGGGGCACCTTACTCTGCTCATTAGTTTTTGAATTACTATCTTTTGTTGAAGAAAAATACTCTTTTTCTATCTTATTTTTAATGTAAAATAATAAAATTAAACTTAAATACATGTTTATATACAAAGCGGCATCTATTTTTAAAATTAACTATCTATCGTTAACGTAAACGTTTACGTTAACGGTACAAATTCTTCTGTTCAATGCTTTAAGAAAGTTTAATACGCTATTTAATCTTGATACATTTATAAAAACAAAACCAATGAATGTAGATATTTTCCTTTATTCCGGGAGGTATTGAATCTTTTTTTGAACCATGTATTGAGTGTAAAATGAAAAGTCCATTTTTACTATTAGTGCAAAATAATTTTAATGTATGAAGAATTTCTTTTCAACTATTTTTATTTTAATAGTAAGTGTAAGTAATATTCTTGCAGCTTTGGACAAAGGACAAGAGAAATCATATTT
>CAZMDE010000554.1:0-1784 GCA_964564355.1 uncultured Bacteroidales bacterium
ATTAAAAAAGGAACTCAGGGTTAACGATCTTCTTTGGAAGTTGAGGTAATAATGAAAGTAATACTTGGTACCATTTTGGCTTTGTATGTTGCCATACATTTTTATACAAAGAAAGGTGTGGAGAAATATAACAACTATGGTAGGCAGAAAAGGCATTATCACAAGCATTTAGAAAAGGATTAATATGATCCCGGAAAAGGAGAGGAGATTAGTTATGGCTATGGAATTAACTTTAGAAGAAATTGAATCAGGTATTGCTTTGCTACAGGGTTTTGTTGAAGATATTGAGCATACTCGTATTGGCTTGGTAATTACAAGTCATCCTGATTATTCGCAAATTTATGGTATTCTCGATAATTTGCGGGAATTGGTAAAAGAATATAGATCTGATTTGGGTAAGGAATATGGTCACACACATGATACTGGTGATTGGTTTGATATGACTATCAGACCTTTCGGGAAATGATTGGAGATTAGATTATGGATAAAAGTAAATACAGAGTTATAAAAATGGATGCGGTTAAGGTATATGAAGATATCGAAACTGGTGAATTCTTTTATGATCAATGCTTTGAATGTGACAAAATGTTGAATGAAGAAGAAGCTGCATTTGGTCATGATTGTGAGTAACAAAATAGGCCAATTTAACTAACTATTATCCCCAATATTATCTATAAATAATACTAAGGATAAATATATACATATCGATTGGAAGGTGACAAAAAAATAATGACTAACCAGGTAGATGAAATGCAAAAGGAATTAACTCTTCTATCTTTAGAAATTCAGGAAATTGAATTTAAAATGGAAGAACTATGTAAGGATTATGGGCGGAATGAAGGAGTGCTTTATTTCTTTGATAAAGTATTGAATAAAAAAACAATGATGTTCCTAGATCTGAAGATAAAGATAGAGAGAGCCCTAAGTCATCCTGCTTATCGGGATGATATAGGAAAAGAAAACGGGGATAACATAGTGTCTTTGTTCAGAGATAAGGAATGATACCAGACCACCTTAATAGATAAAGGAATATTGTTAATGGGATAACCCTCTGATCCAATAACAGAATAGATCTGGAAAATACCCAAAAACCTATAGAGTTAGTAAGTTCTATGTTCCACTTCTGTTGTTATATATTCTAATAGAAACCAGTTCATATCATGTACATATCATTCTCATACCATATGGATATCAATAATATATAGTTGATATATCACCAGAGATAAGCCCAGGAATAGGCCTTAAAATAGCTTATTCTTGGGCTTTTTTTTGTCTAAAATGCCCTAATAAATAGATATAAATAGGCATAAATATAGTTAAAAGTTGATCAAAATGGTCAACAATTGGGTAAAATCCGGGTAAAAAGGCTCATAATTAGTAACGTCTGTCTATCCCCTATAGATAATAGAGATATAACACCTTTCAACCCGGTTTGATCTATTTATTTATCTTATTATCCTTCTTATTGTGGTCTTTTATATGGCCTTCAATAATCGGGGGTTAAATGTGTCTGTATACACACTGATAGATGGCTTGATTACATCCTTGTAATTTACTAAGACTGATGACTGAATAGATCCAGCCTTTGATCGAGCCTTTGATCCCCCCTAAAAAAATTTGTCCCCAGCCATCTAATAAATAAATATACATTTGTATAAACATATATAAATAAATAATTATAATTAGTAATTGTATTAAAAATGTTGATAAAAACATATAAATAAACGCGGGTGTACAAATGCAAATACATTTGGATTTGGACCACCCGCCCTTTATATGAATAG
>CAZMDE010000555.1:0-1781 GCA_964564355.1 uncultured Bacteroidales bacterium
TATCTAGATAATAGTAATTTTCTGAGTCCTTGACAGCGTTCTTCTTTATATAGTTTTCTACATCAGCACGTTTGACTATTTGCCCTGGAATGACTTGACCAACTGCACCGATTACTACCTTTTCTTGTTGTGCAAGTAATCTTGCTGCGGGTGAAGCGAGAGTTTTGGAAACGTCATTTACATACGCAGCCTTTATGGGCATCTCATCTTTATTCTCTACACCAGCGTCCTTTTTCATTATAGGCTGGTATTCATCATCTCCATCATCTGAAACAGCTTCTTTTGCAACAGAACCTTTCCCTGAAGATGCTTCAAAGCCATCAGGAATTTTTTCACCCTCATTGCCTATATACGCTACAACATCACCAGTAGAGGCATATTCACCCTCTGCATATTTGGCTGCCAGTAAAATTCCGTCGACGAAACTCTCAATTTCCATAACAGCCTTATCTGTTTCAATCTCAAAGAGGACATCACCTTTTTTAACACTATCCCCAGCTGCCTTATGCCATTTAACAATCATCGATTCGTTAGTAGTTTGGCCGCCAGGAGGCATTGTTATTTTAGTAGCCATTCATTCCACCTCACATTAATTTTGCCTTATCATTGCTCCTGAACATTTTTATAAATTTAATGACGTCCTGAGTCATTAGCTCCCTTGCTCCACTAAGAACATCATGCTTACCACCAAAGCCAATAATCTCATGTGCAATGAGTTTATCTGTGTCATTTTCTACAAGATATTTTTTTATATGGTTGATAAAGGTTCTTTTCATTATAGTACCTACATTTATCTTACATATTCCAAGGTCAATAACCTCACGTATACTTTCTTCACCTACACCTGTACCTCCATGCATTACAAGCGGTATGTCAATTCTTTTTCTGAGCCTTCTAACCAAATCGTAGTCCAGTTCAGCTTTTTTACCTTCTAAAAGGTGAACATTCCCTATTGCTACCGCAAGCGCATCTATACCAGTCTGTTCAACAAAATATGCTGCTTTCTCAGGATCAGTATTTTCTCCGCCAGACACTATATTCGTGCCTGCTTCAGCATTGGGCAGCTCGCCAACCTCTGCTTCAACGTCAGCGCCTACATAGTGGGCTGTCTTGACTATGTATTTATTAATTTCAATGGTATCTTCAAATGAAACCTTTGTATCCTGATACATTATCGCATTGAAACCTGCAGATAACGCATTGATCAACATCGATACCTTATCTGCTTCATTCAACAGTAATGCCACAGGAACCTTTGCATGCTCAGCAACAGCTTTTCCAAGGCTTCCATAATGATAAATATTTTCTTTTGTCACTCTATCATCGTTACCAACGAAAGCGCCTCCAAAACCTATTATTACCGGCGAATTGGTTCTTTCCGCCGCATCAACGACAGAAAGCAGAGATTCCATATTCCATGATTCAAAATATCCTACCGCATATTTATTTTCGAGTGCATGTTTCATCAAACTTCTCATTTTTACTAGTGCCATTTTAACCTCCACGTCCCCTATTTTTTATCAGCTCTTCATTAGCTTCCTAACTTCATTTACGATTCTTTCTACCGATGGAACTACATAGTTTTCCATTACAGGTGCAAAAGGAATGGGTACATCATAGGTTGCAACCCTCTTTATCGGTGCATCCAAATGGTAGATAGCTATGTCGGCTATCTCAGCAGCTACTTCAGCCCCCCAGCCGTTTCTTCTGGTGTCTTCCTCAACAATCATAAGTCTTGATGTCTTTGCGATTGATTTTTTTACCGTTTCGTAATCAAATGG
>CAZMDE010000556.1:0-1779 GCA_964564355.1 uncultured Bacteroidales bacterium
TGTTACTGGATATGGTGGATGTTAACCAATACATCCTGGATCAAATTAAATAATAGCGGACTAAATTATATTTTAGATAAGGGTAATGCAACAGATAGATATAGCTTATTCATAAATAATGGTAAATTTAATTTTCAATTTAAAGTAAATAATAACAATATTACTTCATCAGATCTACAAAATTTAACTAATGATGATCTTTGGCACCAGGTAGCAGTAGTTTTTCAAAGAAATGGTAATTCTGCAAGATACTTAGACGGATCTTTAATAGGTACAACAGATATAAGTGGTAATCAAGCAGCACAAAATAATCCTTCAAGTTTATTCATAGGAAAATCTTACACAGATACAGGGTATTTTAATGGAACAATAGATGAACTTTATATTTTTAATAGAACTTTATCTGCTGGAGAATTAGCAAATATTTATACTACTAATTTTTATCAATATAATGACTCTAATTGGTATTTCTATAAGAATCAAACAGGTACAGAGGGAATTTATAATTATAAAATAACTTCTGGAAGTGAAGCATTTATTGGGGATGCTTCAGATCCTAGAAGAGTAATTATAGATTTCACTAATCCCAACGGTACAATTACTGGCCCAGCACAAAATGATTATACAAAAAATATTTCTGTAAATTTGAGTATTGTTGCATCAGATAATATTATTCTCAAAAATGTAAGTTTGTATATCAATGGAGCACTAAATCAAACAATAACTTATGTTCAAGATACAGTAACTACTCCTGTAGCAATTATTGTTTCTCTAGTTGATGGAATTTATTCTTGGTTCTACAATATTGCGGATTATGCGGGGAACTTTTTCAATACCGATTCTAGAAATGTAACTGTAGATACTATTTACCCAAGAGTTAACTTTAGTTATCCTACACCAGAATCCCAAGCAGGAAGAAGTGGAAGTTTCTTGCTAAATGTTTCAATTGTAGAATTAAATTTAGCTAATGTAACTTTTGGTTTCAACGGAACAGAAAGAAATTATAATTTATCTTCACAAGAATTAGTTAACTT
This sequence comes from uncultured Bacteroidales bacterium, assembly GCA_964564355.1. Lineage (GTDB taxonomy): Bacteria > Bacteroidota > Bacteroidia > Bacteroidales > JAGODS01 > CAZMDE01. The sequence goes on from CAZMDE010000556.1 coordinate 1,035, forward strand.
GGGTAATGCTACCTGGGTTTTCAATTTAACTCAAAGCGAGTTGGCGCCAGGTGAAACCTATAGTTATTATGTGAATGTTACCGATTTCGCAAATAATATTAATAGTACAGAAATAAGATTACTTGGTGCTAATCTTCCGCCTACTGTTGTTGAAGTCTTGAATTATCCTAGCGATAATGCAAGTATTAAACCTGGAGCAGAAATTTCAGTAACTGCTAACTTTAGCGATACCGATTATAATTTGGAAACAGCAGTTCTATACTGGAAAAATTTATCTGCTTCTTGGAATCAAGCAAATCAAGTAGTTATGCAGAACATAAGTGAAGTATCTACAATTACAAATAAAGTAACTTATACTGCGCTTTACAATGCTAGTTTTATACTCCCTACTTCAGAATCAGTAATTGTTTATATGGTCGTAGCAAATGATACGCTTGGCGATTCTGTTAATTCAAGTCAATATTCTTTATCTTCTTTTTGGGATTGTACTTGGGTAACCGTTCTCAATCATCTAGAAGCAGTGGGTGGTTGGGATGAAAATAAACCTATAGGCTCTTTTGCAATTGTTAATACTGGCGATGCTAGTTTTACTAATAATTGTACCTTGAAATTTAATTTAGAAAATCCCAATGGTGTAAACAAATACAGAACTTGTTTCAATGGAAAATGTTATTCCCCTTATCCTTCATCATCAAGTTATATTACTTTGGGCGTAGGTGAAAATTATACTATTAATATGAGTTTC
>CAZMDE010000557.1:0-1778 GCA_964564355.1 uncultured Bacteroidales bacterium
TTCCAATGAAAGTTTGGGAGCAAATACAAAAAGACCTAGGGGAACTGGAACGGTTAAGGAACAAAAAATTGTTCATGACCGAACTGGCCGAAGCAGTTGATGAAATGAAGCTGATTAAAGAGGGCAAAATGCAAGCCCGTGAAGCTGAAGATTTTCTCAATGAGCGTTAGGGTTCCCTAAATAGCTCCTTGCCTGGCTGTGAAAAAATAAGCCATCTATCAGTGAACTGTTGCGATGACTGCTGGAGTCTAATTCAGCCTAATGAATTTGATTATTTGGAATCATCTTCTGGTGTCAAATTATAGTTTGTTTGAAGCGATCATCATTGTTTCATAAAAAAATTATACCTGCCATAATCTGGCAGGTATAAAACAATATATCACCAACTTATTCAGATGGCCAGTATCCCTACCGCAAGGATAGTGAAACAAAGATATACAGCTAAATTATAACTTAATTTTTCTTTAATATAACAATAAATAGTAAAAATATTGGCTATTGTTGCCACAATGGCAGTAACTACATGTAGGACTGTATTAACTTCACTTAGAAATACTGAGATAATGGTCAGAGATAAAATAATCGAAAAGAGAAAGTTAGAACATAGTTCCTGAAATCTGCTGACAGAATGAACACTATATGGAAGTGTTTTAGTTACCACCATACTCAGTGGGAAATAGAATATGCCAAGAGGAACCGCAATAATAACATAAGCTGAAGGAGAAATAACTTGTTTAATAGTTAAGAAATATGCTATTGTAACAAGTAAAGGAATGAAATAACCGATTTTATTCTTCATAAATCTTTTTATTTTTAAATTCTTATTGTACAATGCAATCAAAACTACAACTTGCAACCCAAAAAGTAACATTAAGGGCTGCATTAGTAACAAAAAATATTACCCAATCAACAACATTTCCATTAGCCAATTCTGTAGCTTTTGCATTCATGCAACAATCCAAACAATCACGATAAGGACAATCCCATTTTTTCCTAAGGGGGTCTTCGACCATTTGACCTTTACTATCGTTTGATGATTTTATAGGAAATATGCCTGCGTCATAATTGATGAAAATTAAAAGATCTTTATAAAATGAGATATTAGCAATGACTTTAGCTTTAAGCACATCATCTATCTTTAAACATGAGAGTTCTTCAACATAGTATTCAATTAATTTAATATGGTTTGAATGGTTATTCTTTAATATTTTATGAAGGCTTGAATAAATCAATTTTTCACTCTCACTTATGTTATTAATATTTTCTTGGATATCAGAATCAATAAATTTCCTCTGAGGAGCACTATACTTTCCCAATTCTTTGAGCATTGTTTCTCTGGCTGCTTCATCATCATTTAATTTAATCGCCTTTAATTCTTCGAAATAGAGAGCATTGGAAATGCTTGAACTGGGTTGAATCTCTTCTATCTTACCCTGTGAAGCTCTATTCTCAATAGAAATAAGCTCTCCTTGAAGGTCAAATTCGCTATTCGATAGCTCAGATTTTGTGCAACGGAAAAGTAATAAGACAGTCAAAGAAACCATTAAAGCATAAAATGCATTCCTGAACATTTTTTTCATAGTTAACGTTTGTTAAATTATAATTTAGATTAGTTCTACGTTGACAGATTTGGAAAACCGTCCTGTTTTTACCCTCAATCCCACAGAAGAGAAGTCCGGTTTTTAATCTTTTACCCACCTGGGTGGTATCATAGTTGGACGGTGTTAAAACTCAAAAAGTAAGTTTAAGGATAGTGACCGGGGTCAAATATAATTTGC
>CAZMDE010000558.1:0-1773 GCA_964564355.1 uncultured Bacteroidales bacterium
CATCGGTAGGACTGTATGAGGAAACAGTAGGACCAACTCCATCTATAACAATTGCCTTTTGAATACCAAGAGAATTTGCAGCAGTCAAACCTGGTAAAGTCAATGTCGCTGCTATACCGTCAGAAGAATTTATAGTTCCAGCATTTAACCCTAATGATGTAGTAGCTTTATAATTAAAATCTGCTGTTTCATCAGTAGTTTGAACTGTATAATCAAATGTTAATGTTGTAGTTCCTGAACCTCCTGAATAGGTTGAATAACGATCTGTTGTTCCAGTTTCAAGCTGTACACGTGGATTACCACCAACTACTACAATATCACTAAAAGTAACAGAAATATTAATTACATCCCCTACCTTATATGTACCATTGGTATTGGTTGATGTAACATTTGTAACTGATGGTGCAACAGTGGTAAAATTCCAGGTTGTTGCAACGCTTATTCCAGCATAAGCATTATCCTGATTATCGCTTACTGCATTGGCAGATATATTTACATAATAATTGGCACCTAATGCAAATGTAGCAGTTGGATTAATTGTAACAGTATTTGTTGAATATGTTATTCTGCTGTCGTTATAGGGTATAGATTCGAAAAGTCCGGTAGAATTATAAATATCATAAGTTCCACCAATTCCTGCTTTTACATTTTCATTAAAGGTCAAAATTAAATTTTGATTCGCTGTTACAGCAGTATTCCCATCGGCTGGGCTATATGTAGAAACAGTTGGTGCTGTAACATCCTTTAAAGTTTGAAGTCCTCCGGCTGTGGTTGAACCCGTTTTATTTCCACTTGCAAAGGTTAAATTTGAAGTAGCAATGGCATCAACTGCTATTGTATTATTATGGGTAGCTCCTGCTGCAACGTCTGCAGTAATAAAAATATAACCGGTACTACCCGAATTAATTGATTGACTGGTAAAGCTAGGAAATGTTTTTGCTCCTGCTGCACCCGGTGTGGTTAGAGTACTTAAAGTTGCATCTGCAACATCTAAAGTTGCATCAGCCGAGTATCTTACTTTAAGGTTGGTAATATCAGCAGAAACATAAGTGCCACTGGTTGTGCATGTCATTCCTGTAAGAGATGCATTTGCTGAGGTAACTCCTAATTGAAATTTATGTAATATCTGAACTGTAGCTCCTTGATTTATATTAGCAGCTGCTACCTGTGTACCATTATCTGAAAGTGAAATATCTGGAGGAGTTCCTCCTGCCAATGAAACAGTTCCTATGAGACTTAATGTTCCATCATTAATTCTCCATGTACCACCAGTTGCTTCCGCATTATATCCATACCATCTTATTTTTAATGTTTCTCCTGAACCAACATTAATATTTAATCCGGTTATGTTACCAGTTCTTTCATTGGCATCATCTGGTACATTAACAGTGGCAATTGTTGTAGAATTTGAAAAATTGTCAACAGACCATCTAACTTGATAATCTCTTATACCTGTATTAGATCTTCTTTCGCCAAAATTTACTGTTGTTATATTTATTGTATATCCTGTAATAGGTGCAACAGTAATTTCAAAATATTTCCCAGTATTTATAGCTCCAGTTGTCCAATTGTCTGCAAAGGCACCAGTTGCTCCAAAAGTTAAAGTACCAACACCAGTTGCGGTAAATGCTCCTGCTGTGATATTAGCATTAACACCAGAAGCAGTACCATTGCTTGTTAATGCCCAACTTGCAATCTGCCCCCAGCTCTGCCCGCTTATAAGCAGCAAAGCAAAGACGATTGCCGTTAATTTTAGCCCAAGGTAGCGGGCTT
>CAZMDE010000559.1:0-1773 GCA_964564355.1 uncultured Bacteroidales bacterium
TTATTAAAAATAGGTGTGAAAAATAAATGTTATTTTAACGCTATAAACTTGAAGTTTGAAGTATGTGCAATTAATAATAAAAATCAAACTTACCATTTAAAAAGTGATAGAGATGAGTTTTTGATTCTTCCAGGATGTAAAAAATGTAATAATGATACAGTACGGTATTTCAAAATACGTGAAATATCAGAATCAGCAGGTTATTATGTTAAAGATTTTAATACAATGATTGGATACTTGGTTGACTCAACAAATAATATGAAGATTAGAGTTAGATTTCATGCATCACATGAATATAGTGGTTTTGGAAAGTCATTTGAACAAAATTTTGTATATTCTAATGGTAGATTCATTAAAACGACAAATGATTAAACTAAAACAATTAATATTTATCAAAACAAATGACAAAATGAAAACTAAAAAAACTTTATCAACTTGGTTAGTAATTATTCTTACCACCTTTAGCAGGTCCTTACATTATTACGAGTGGAGATGAACTTTATCAGGTTAGAAGTTTTCTTAACAATCCCAATGTTTATTTCAAAATGTTGAATGATATTGATTTAACCCAATGGATAGCTGAGAATAATCCCACGCAAGGATGGTTACCAATTGGAAATTCATCAAGCAATGCTTTTCGTGGTAATTTTAATGGTAATAATTGTAAAATAATTGGATTGAAAATAAGTCGTTCGACAACTGATTATGTTGGATTGTTTGGTTATCTTAGTACCGGAGCCAGCATATATGATTTATCATTAAGTCAATGTAATGTCACTGGGAAAAATTATTCAGGAATATTAATTGGATACACTAACGTATATAATTCAATTAGAAACGTTACAATTCAAGGTGATTTGATAGGAAACGACTATACAGGTATTCTGGCAGGTTATATCTTTATTGAAGGAAATTCAGTTATTAACAATATAAACATACAGGGTAATGTAACAGGAAATAATTATGTTGGTATTTTTGCTGGTTTTATTAAAGAAGATTTATTATACTATGCTTCTGCTAGTTTTACAGCAGGTATTGATAATGTTAGTCTGCAGGGGGATTTAGTCGGCAAATCAAATGTAGGTGGTCTTGCTGGAGGTATTAAGTGTTATTTAAGTACCAGTAGTAGTTATACTGTAACTGCAATAATATCATTATCTAATATTAGTGTGGAAGGAACAGTCGCAGGGGAAGTTCAAACTGGGGGTATAGTTGGCAATGTCGATACTAAAGGATACATTGTGTCAGCAAAGGCTTATGTAAATACTTCAAATATTTTATTTAAAGGAAATGTGACAGGTAAAGATTATACAGGTGGACTCTATGGAAATTTTATTTGTCTAGCTTATGGTTACATAAATATTGGAAATTCTGGTTTTTGGGGAGATGTTTCAGGTTCAAATTATGTAGGTGGTATAGTTGGACAACTAACAAACAATACCTCTACCAACCACAGTATAAAAATTTACAATTGTACATCTACTGGAAATATTACAGGTTTAGAACGTTGTGGAGGAATTTTAGGGGGTACTCCAGATTTATTTAATATTCTTGCTGACATTCATAATTGTTATTCTCATTGTGATGTTTCAGGAACAATATCTGTTGGAGGAATTGTAGGGAAAGGTTATCGACAAAATATTATTAATAATTATTCTACCGGAAAAAATATCAGGGGTACATCCAATGTCGGTGGTATAATTGGAGAATCTTCTCTTTTAACTGGGAGTACAGAAACAACAGTACATAGCAATGTTAGTATAAACAATGTAA
>CAZMDE010000560.1:0-1766 GCA_964564355.1 uncultured Bacteroidales bacterium
CAGAAGGTAAACAAACTGCTGTAAAACCTAAAAATACTGGATTATCAATGGCTAAAGCTATGTTAGATGATGAACCTATTATGGAGTCTGTGGCTTCTAAAGTAGCACCTACAAAGCAATTTAGTAAAAACCCAATGATTAACCAAATTCTAAACGAAACCGCAATGTCACCTTCAACTGGTGATGGTTATAGAACAATGAGCTTTGGGCAGGGTGATATGGGTTCAATCGTAGGTAGAACCGCAATAGCTGAAAAAATGGGATATGGTGATTTAGCAAAAGGACCTTCTCCAACTGGATTAGGGGTAAACACTGGTGTACCTGAATTAGATAAAGCTTTAAATAGAGATTATTCAGAACTTGTAAAAAGATTTAACAAAAAATAATGGCAGTAATAGTAGGACAATATATTGTAACAGGTAATAATAAAAGCATAAGTGATTACGCAATAGGATTATCATTGCCATTACAAATGGGTACTGCTACATTTAACCAAACATATGATAATTTAGAACAACTAAAATCAAATGTAAAAAATTTATTACTTACAAATAGAGGCGAACGCTTGGGTCTTCCTACATTTGGGTGTGGATTGCAATCATTGTTATTTGAACCAAACGATGAAGAATTGGAAGATAAGATATATAATACAATTGAAAACGCTATAAATTATTGGTTACCTCAATTACTAATAGATTCAATAGAGATAACATCGGAGGATACAGATAAAGATAACAATACAATAAATGTATCAATTGTATTTACAGCAAAATATAATCAGCAAAATTTTAAAGTAGACTTTGCGGTAAAACCTTAATAATATGGCAATAAACACTATAAATAAAAACTTTAAAAATAAAGGAAAGGATATAAAATATCTTAATAAAGATTTTGCATCTTTTAAAGATAATTTAATAGAATTTTCTAAAACATACTTTCCAAAAACATATAATGATTTTAGTGAAGCATCTCCTGGTATGATGTTTATTGAAATGGCATCTTATATTGGAGATACTTTATCTTATTATATAGATGATACGTTTAAGCAATCGTTAATGATGTATGCTGATGATATAGAAAGTGTAATTCCATTAGCAAGATATTTGGGATATAAACCAAATGTATCATCACCGGCAACAACAAAATTATCTGTTTATCAATTAGTACCATCAATTGGATTGGGTATAAACAATAAACCAGATGAAAAATATTATATTAGAATAAAATCCGGATTAAAAGCTTCATCATCTGATAATGGTACTCAATTCATAACAACAGATATAATAGATTTTTCAGATGAAATGGATAGAGAAATTACTGTATATGAAAGAGATTCACTTACAGGAGAACCAACCTATTATTTAGCTAAAAAATATATAGATTGTATATCTGGTACTGAAGTTAAACAAGAAATAACATTTGGTAGTTACTCACCATATCAATCAATTGATTTGCCTGAAACTGATATTATTCAAATAATAGATTGTAGAGATTCAAATAATAATAAATGGTATGAAGTTCCGTATTTAGCACAAGAAATGGTTTTTATGCAATATCCAAATACGGAAGCTAATGATCCTGATTTATATCAATTCAAATCAACAGTCCCATACATTTTAAAAACTATTAAAACTCCAAAAAGATTTGTAACTGTAATTAATCCAGATAGTACAACAACTATTCAGTTTGGAGCTGGTGACCCAACGGCTAGTGATGAACAATTAATTCCAAATCTTAAAAATGTTGGATTGGGATTACCAAATTCT
>CAZMDE010000561.1:0-1766 GCA_964564355.1 uncultured Bacteroidales bacterium
TTAATGACTGAGCTAAATTCTTATAGCTCATATACTTCCAATCTGTACCAAAAAATTTATTATTTTCATCTAATTCTTTTGGTTTAGCTAGGCTTAATAGTAAATAACTTTGTTCTGGGATTTCTTTTTGATATTTGAGTAATTGTGCTTTTCTATGGATACTTTTAACCTTATTTTCTATAATAAGTTTTTTTTCTATTTCAGAATTGTCAAATATTAATATTAAATCTATGTTGTTTTCTTCTCTTTTTGCATCCTTAACAGATATATTCTCTGGTTTAACATTAAGATATTGATTAAATATTTTTCCAGATTCATTAGGATAATTTATGGATAACCAATAAATGAAATTACTATGAAACAATTCTTTAGAACTTAATGACAAATTAAACATTGGCGATTTTTTTAATTCATCAATAATTTTTACATAATCTCTTTCCTCCATTTTTGCTATAATTTTTCTACAAATATATAAAATGTTCTTTTACAATTAATTCTCTGTTTGTCCAACTTCTAGCTTCCAGCTTCCAACATCCAACTTCCAGTTTCAGAATCCTATCTTATTCTGCTTAGTCAATGAACTCTCCTCTCTGCAATATGCTTCAAGTTCAGATAATTCAAATCTTTTATTTTCCAGGACAGATTTCATCAAATGTTTTTTAGCTATATTATCTATCTGCCCACCTGACAGGTCAAATTTATCTGAAAGATACTTTGCAGTTTTATCATTCATGCTTGGAATTTTATCTTTCCATATACTTGTTCTTGCAGCAATGCAGGGTTTGTGAAATTCAAGTTTGTAAAGAAACCTTCTTTCAAAAGCAGTGTCAAGATTATAAGTAAGGTTAGTAGTAGCAATCATTATCCCGTTCAATACCTCAAGTTCCTGCAGGATTATATTCTGTATAGCATTCTCTGTTTGGGCAACAGTAGAAAACCCATTGTCCTTTCGTTTTGCAAATATCCCGTCTGCCTCATTGAATAAAAGAATTGGTGCAATCTTGCTTCTTTCAACCTCCTTACGGTAATCGTCAAACACTGCTTTAATAAGTTTTTCCGATTCGCCAAACCAGCAGGTTTTTGTTTTGCTTATATCAACCATCATTATTTGCCTGCCTGTCTGTCGAGCCAGTTGATAGGCAGTTTCTGTTTTACCTGTGCCGGGATAACCATAAAACAAAATAGACATTCCTTTTTGCATGTTATTTTTCTTTAACCTTGTTTGTAAGTTATTGAAATTTAACGGCTTAAGCACATTTTTTAGAAAATCAATATTTTTCTTTTCTTCCGGATTGTAATACAAGCTCTTTGCAGGAATATTCTTTAACAGTTCAAAACTCCTGTTACTTATTTTATTTGATTGAATCACATCAAGATTATCTGAAAATAAAAGCTCCATCCCTTTATCTGTCAGTGCTATTTCTCTGTCAGTTTTAAAGCCTCTGTCAATAAGTTCAATTATTCCTTGTTTTATAAGATTACTATGACCTTTTACAATGTTGCGTTTAACATGAAATTTTTCTGCAGTCTCATCAAACACCCTGTCGCACGCATGATTTAAGTCAACCGTATTACTCCCTGAAATAGCTTCGCAGGATACAAAAATCAGCATCATGGTATCCATTTCCTCAAGCTCTAATTTCTTTAATTTTTTAACATAATCCAGACCTGGATTTTTAATCATCAGGTATTTTGTTTCTTCTAATATTTCCGGATATTTTATCTCAGCTTCATACATCTTCTCATCAAACATTCCTCCAAGCACT
>CAZMDE010000562.1:0-1760 GCA_964564355.1 uncultured Bacteroidales bacterium
AATTAAGTTTTTGTTTTGATTTGTCACCATATGAAGATGAGTATGCATAATGTAACGAAAAATTTGAATAATAATTTAAAGTATTTCTTAACGATTCAATTCTAGGTCTATATGTGCTTGAATAACCAGTTGTTCCTTCATTCTCAAAATAAAATTCTCTATGTAAACTTGATGATAAAGGATAAGAACCAGTTATTACATCACCATATAAAAAATCTGAATTAAAAGAATCTAAAGAAATAGTTTTAAAAGAATCTAGTGAACCATTTTTTTCTATGTATGGGTATATAAAATTATTACTACCAGAAAGTCTATCAACATTTAACTCATAAAGAGAAACGTATCCAGAAGGTACACACAATAAATTATTTGAAAATACACCACTTAATTGTGATCTGTTATTTAAATATATGTTTGAATTGTGTATATCAAATTGAACTTCTGGATATGTTTTTAGTCTGTTTGTTAGTATCTGGTTTTTATTAAATTTATATAGCATAACATTAGTAGTCTAATCTTACTCTAATAGTTAATTCGTTTGATGGATCTTTCTTTAATGGTTCTGACAATTTAGCAACCGCCATCAATTCGTTGTCAGATGAATAAAGACCTACTGTTGTCAAATAAGAAACAGGAGAATCTGTTGATTCATTTTTAACTACTATTTTACTTGAAGATAGATAAGTTGGATTTGTAGAATAATTAAATTCATTATGATTTACTCTACAGAAATAAATTGTAGAATTAAGTTCTGTAGTATTATTAAATTGAATATTATACAATCTATTTCTGAAACCGTCGCATGATCCAGTTATAGAACCAGTAATTAAATATGCTGAAACTGACGAAGTGTATGTCGATGTATCTGCTCTAGGTCCAAAATTTCCATTAAATATAGAAGCTGTAAGTACTGCAATACCAGCTTGATAATAAAGCAAACCAACACCAGTACCTTCAACGGCGGCAGAACTGGTATATAATATACCATATTCACCAGAAGGAGAATTTGTTCTATACTCTGTTGAAGCTCCGTAATCTGATATAGTTAGTATATTTGCTGGTGTTCTATTTGCACTACCTGTGAGTACTTTTAATTCAAAAGAACCTTTTTTGATTTCGTCTTTTGTTAATAATCTTGAAAAATTAACAAATATACACTCTTTCATTTTATCAGTTGAAGTTGTTAAATCTCCATCCCTATCAAATTTTAATATATTTCCAGTTGAATCATATCCAACTAAAACTTGTGCCATTTGATTGTATATATTAATTTTCTTTGATACTTGTGTATTTGATGCGCCAAATAATGCTGAATCGCTTGAAAAACCTACTGTTAAATCAAATATATGATTTGCAGAAGAACTAAGATATGGGTAATCATATACTGATTGGAACATAGCGTGTGAATAATTTTTAATATTATTATCACCATACGTACCAGAAGCTATAGTTCCAGTTAGTGGAATAACTTCATGCAATAAAGTTTTAGTTGTTGTTGTATCTGATGTTGAAAAATTTTTATAAGATGATGCCATTTTTTATACCTTATTATGAAGCTGCTTGTTTGATAAATCTTACAGGAACGGTTAATCTTGTGCCTGTTGTTGCACCTATTACGTTTACATAAGAATCTATGTAATAAAATGTATTACTACCGAATGCTGTAACACCATCAACAGTACTAGTTGTTCCACCAAGTTTAGTAAACAAATAAGTGCTTGATTGTAACTCTGTTGATGCTTGTAGTTTAAAGATAAGAC
>CAZMDE010000563.1:0-1759 GCA_964564355.1 uncultured Bacteroidales bacterium
AAAGATTTAAGTTTATAAAAATGAAAGAAGTTTGTAATGATTGTAAATATTATCTTCCTGTTGATGTATTTAAAGGACTGTGCAAGATAAGCAAGGAGAAGCTAAGTCCTGAAGATAAAGCATGTGATAAATACGAACAGGTTGCCAAATGCAAGTTCTGCAAAAATTATACATCCTCCAAAGACGAGTTAGGCTTTTGCAAAGGCAATATCACTGCATATCCGGAGATGCTTGCTGTAACCTGCAATGAATATATTAAGAGAGCAAAGAATTGAAGGGAGGGAATATTTTTGATATACAGGGTTTCTCAGTTCATGACGGACCCGGATGCAGGACTCTCGTATTCCTGAAAGGATGCACATTGACATGCAGATGGTGCTGTAATCCTGAAGGTATTAAATACGAACCTTTACCATTATATAATTCAGAGAAGTGCATAGCTGACAAACTTTGTGTCAAAGCTTGTACAAAAAAAGCCATTACTATGAATGGCGGCGAACTGCTTATAAACAGGGAGCTTTGCAAAGATTGCAATGATTATTCATGTGCTGATGCCTGCAATACCGGTGCATTGAAAATTGGCGGATATTATATTAGCACAGATGATTTATTGAAAAGACTCCAGAAAGACAGGGATTACTGGGGAGGCAGGGGTGGTATTACCCTTACAGGAGGAGAACCTTTCTTTCAGGCTGAATTTGCAACTGATATACTGAAACGTTGCTATGAATCATATATACATACTGCGATTGAAACCTGCGGTAATGTTCAGTGGAAATATTTCTCCGAAGCTATTGAATTTATTGACTGGATCTTCTTTGACCTCAAGCATACTGATTCTGCAAAGCACAAAGTATGGACAGGAGTTGACAATAAGCTTATACTTGATAATGTTGAAAAGCTTGTAACTCATTTTAAAGGAAGAATGATAATCAGAATGCCTGTTATACCCGGATTTAACAGCTCTGATGAAGATGTTATGAATATTGCCGCTTATCTTAAAAAGGCAGGTTTGAATGAAATAAATATACTTCCTGTCCATCATCTTGGCAGCGGTAAATATAAGCTTCTCGGAAAAGATTATTTCGATAAGGAGCTCAAAAAGCCTTCAAACGAAGATATGATGCATATTAAAGCCCTGTTTGAAGAAAAAGGATTGGTTTGTTATGAAGGCTATAAAACCCCGTACTGATTTATCAGATTTGTCAGATTTGTCAGATTTATCAGATTCATCAGATTTATCAATTACTTACGACTTACGACTAATTTATTTATGTATGTAATAAATTTTTTACTTTTGTGCAGTAAAAATTAAGAAGCAGATTAAAATGAAAATACCTCAGGAATACCTGATAATATATATAATTGCTAATTTTATATCTCTTGCCTTATTAGTTGTAACTATTATATCATATAAGGATTCTAAGAAAATATTCAGTGTTATTTTTTTTGTTTCAGCTTTATTTAATATTTTTAAAGTATTGACCAATCCTAATTCTTACATTAAATATTTTGGTAAAACAACTTTGCTTGACCAGTACAGGGATTTTATTTATGAAGATTTCAGGGATAAAATAATTATTTATATGCTATTTATCTCCGTTTGCCAGCTAATAATATCCTGGTTTCTTTTTACCGATAACAATTCACAAAGATATGGCATATATGGAGGTATTATATTTTTTATTGCCCTTATGCCTTTAGGAATTGGCTCTGCCTTTCCTTCTACATTATTGTTAGCTATCGCCTTATACATGAT
>CAZMDE010000564.1:0-1756 GCA_964564355.1 uncultured Bacteroidales bacterium
GCTTTTTATAATATCAGCATATACAAGAGCTCTAACGGCGGTAAGCAAGATGGGTTTTCTGTTCGGTGTCTCAGTGATTAACGTCCACTCTTTAAAGGATTTTCGACTTTCTCCATTTTTTATTTACATGAAATAGTGGCCATTTATTAAGGATCAATTTTCAAACAAGCTAATAGATCAGATCGAAATCCTGGCATATACCAGGAATTGAGACAAGTTTATCATTCTGAAATTTAAGCATGATACCGGTATTTGAAAATAGCCAGTATTTGGAGGTTTTTTTCAGCAAAACAATTCCCATTTTCTTGGCAATCTGGCTGACCTGAACCTTATTCATGCCCAACTTGATACTATACTTATCATTTGAGATCCCTGTAGGAGATATCTCAAATGCCATCTCTTTCTTGTCCGTGCTATCAGAAACTGCAGTTGAACTAATACTTAATTCTAATGTAGTCCCGTTAAAATCCAGCATAGAACAATTTTCGAATTTCTTATTCAATTCTGCCTCTTTTTTATTACTGGCAGGACTATTCTTCTTCACTGTTTGGGTAATAGCATCCTGTGAAAAGATTAGACAAATGAAGGCAATGAGGCAAACTAATTTGGAGAAATTTTTCATACTGAGAGATTTATAATCAATTGATAGAGAGGTTTAACTATTACGAGAAAAGTCATCGAATTGACATCGTTAAATTTTGATATCCTATTTCGAAATCATATTTGTTTTTTTTAATTAACATGCAAGCCTTTTTTATCTTCCTCCGTGAATTTATAATTATTATCAATGCTAAAATTCATATGATGTAAATGCAATTTATATATTCCACCTAATTCTGAATTTCCCAGTAAAAACATAAGTTCTGCTTGTTTCTGAATAATCTCATCGTTTGTAAGATTAGTGTAACTATTTAATGAATTTAGTTTCCTTTCAAATATTATGTTTTCACCAGATTTTTTAAATTTTAGAATTGTTCCTTGAACAACTTTAGCTGGGAATACCCACCCATCATATCCAAATTTCAGTTCCTTACCCGATAGAAATTCAATTTCACAGACTGTATCATCTATTGACTTTATACGGTATGTTGCTTCTGAAACCTTATAAAACGATCTGCTAAGCCTTTCTTTTGTTGCATCGTCTTCCATCAAAACCCTTCTCATTAATACCGCTGGATCACTAACAAAATCCTGGGATACATATCCAATTATGGTGTCTTTTTTTATTTCGTATCCAACTCTAACCAGGGGGAAAATCATAGCAGTAAAGTTCTTCTCTTGGTCTGACGTAGGTTGCCATTTTCCATAAAACCAGTCTAATTTATTCTCCTGAGTTTCTTTACTTTTTGTATTCTCACAACCTGTAATAAAAGCAATGAAGAACGCAAATACTAGAACATAAGATAAGTTTATTCCCTTAGCATAAATACTTCTATACTGATTGATAATTTCTCCCTTATTTATAGATGCTATCATACTATTTCCTCCTGTTGGTTTATTTGTTTTTGCCTACTCTTTAATGGATTTTCAGCTTACTCCAGAATATGAGGCAGCTATTTGCCGGGAAAGATAAATGTCAGTCCGACACTATAATCATTGCGGATAGGTTTAGTTAAGATGGGTGTATAATCGAAATACATGGAAAAAACCCTCCATATTCTCAAACTAACCCCAGCGTTAAGAGCGGCTGCCAATCTTTTAAATTCAGGGTAACCTGTGATTACTCCTCCACTTGTTGGAAGATTATTAATATAAC
>CAZMDE010000565.1:0-1470 GCA_964564355.1 uncultured Bacteroidales bacterium
AATTACGGATACAGAATTAGTAAAGAATTTTGAAATTTCTCGCAATGATGCAGCTTCAGTTATTGTTGGTAAAATTATACTTGAAGAAGACCAAGCAATTATCGCAAGATGCGGTGCAAATGCTACTTTAAAAATATTATTAAGTTTATTGAATCTAAATTGTAGTTAATTCTCGGATATGTCCGATTGACTCTCGGATACGACCCTCAAGTTAGTCAAGCGGGTGGGGCTATTACCTTTTCTAGACCAATCGATGTTATCGTCTTTTTGTATATAGGGAAAATTTACAACATAATTTATAAATAATTATTTGTTATTAGTGGTTATGGTTGTTAAGAAAAAAGGCATGAAGATTGTTTTAATTATGCCTCGGATAGGATTGTATAAGAAAGGCAGAGGCTTTAGAAGGTATTTGAGATATGCGCCTTTGACTTTGACAACTCTTGCGGCGCTTGTGCCAAAGGAATTTAATGCAGATATAACTATAATTGATGAAGGTGTAGAGGATGTTGATTATTCTAAAGTTGAAGCTGATTTGGTAGGCGTTACTGGTATTACCGGACATATTCTTAAATCATATGAAATAGCTGATTCATTTAGAAAAAGAGGAATTCCAGTTGTTATCGGTGGTCCTCATGCTACGCTAATGCCTGATGAAGCGAAGCAACATGCAGATTCAGTTGTTATTGGGCATGCATACAAAACTTTCCCTGAATTATTGTATGATTTTAAAGCTGGAAAAATGAAGGAATTTTATCATGATCTTAATCCGTCTGTTGAAAATATTCCAATAGCAAGAAGAGATTTATTAAAAAAAAGTGGTTATATATCTACAAATACAATTCAAGCAGTTTTTGGTTGTCCTAATAAGTGTGAATTTTGTGTTATAAGTTCAATGAAATCCAAATATCTTCATAGACCAGTGCCTGAAGTTATTGCGGAAATTAAGCAAATGAAAGCAAAACTTATTTTTTTCTTAGATCCAAGTCCTATAGAGGATAAAGAGTATAGTAAAGAATTATATCGACAAATGATTCCATTAAAAATTAAGTGGATGGGGTTATCAACTTCTAGAATAATTGATGACAAAGAATTGTTGGATTTGGCTGTGAAAAGCGGATGTTCTGGTCTTTTAATAGGAATTGAATCGGTTTCTCAAAAGAGTTTGGAAAAAATGAATAAGCCTTTTAACAGTATACAAAAACATCATGACTTAATTCAAATATTACATAAAAATAATATACCAATTATGGGTTGTTTTGTTTTTGGATCTGATGAAGATGATAAAACTATATTCCAGGAAACTGTAGATTTTATAACAAAAACTGGTTTAGATTTGCCTAGATTTACAGTATATACTCCATTTCCAGGAACGCCTTTATTTACACGACTTAAAAAAGAAGGTAGAATATTAACTGAAGATTGGTCGAAATATAAAAGAATGTGTATAACTTTATCACATAAAAATTA
>CAZMDE010000565.1:1480-1748 GCA_964564355.1 uncultured Bacteroidales bacterium
GTATTTCAGCCAAAAAATATGACTAAAGAAGAATTAGAAGATGGATTAGGATATGCATGGAAAGAAAGCTATAAACTAAAAAATATTACAAAACGTCTTATTAAATCTAGAACTAAATTATTATATATGATTGTAGCCAATATTGGATATATGCGATATTCTGAAGATCATAAGAAATATCGATAAGAAATCTAGATAAGGAATATAGATAAATTTAGATAGTAATTCATTCTTATTTAAAGTATGGATTATGAGTCAAAAGAAAAAG
>CAZMDE010000566.1:0-1745 GCA_964564355.1 uncultured Bacteroidales bacterium
TAACTACTAATCTGACAAATCTGATAATTTTGCAAATATACGTCAAAATACCTCTCTTGTCAAGTGTTTTAACAATTATTTTTCAACAAATTTATAATAATTAAAACGGGATTTATTTTCAGAGGGATTTGTCAAAATTCCACCATCCTTTATAGAAACGAAGGGCTGAGAGAAATAATGGAATTCCCATTATTACATAAAAGGTAAATAATACCTGGTGGTTAATAATATTGAGCGTTCTCAGGGTTATCCCGCCGCTTATCATTATTGTCATCATTATATAGCTTTTGAGATTGAAAAATGAAAAGAGATTGGGCTTTTCATGCTCAATAGCGGTTATACGGTTTAAATGCTTTAATGAAATCTTAGAAAACATGACATAGTAAAATACTATTCCAAAACATAGTCCTCCTATAAATTCAAGGAATAGATGTCTGCCTTCATGCAACAACCCGAATGTTCCTCTGCTAAGCAACATCCCTCCAGCTATTGTCCAAACAATCCCTGCAACAAGAAATAGACCTCTTTTGGGTATTCCGGGTCTTAGCATTTTGAATAATGACATGGTTTTAACATTCTGCTGCATGATTAATATAACATATAGTATCATGCAAAATTATGAATAATAAGGGCGTTTTATATTATTATTCTTTTTTTTAAGATATATTAAGAAAGTTTCTCAGTTATCTTGCCACGTTTGCGCCAATAACGGGGGTCGCAGATGTCAGTATATTGCTTCCAATATGCAGGAGTTACATGGTGATTTTGTCTTGTGCGTAAGCTCCTTTCATAAATAGCAATAGTTGGATAAAATATCAAATCTGTCACTCCG
This sequence comes from uncultured Bacteroidales bacterium, assembly GCA_964564355.1. Classification (GTDB taxonomy): domain Bacteria; phylum Bacteroidota; class Bacteroidia; order Bacteroidales; family JAGODS01; genus CAZMDE01. The sequence goes on from CAZMDE010000566.1 coordinate 833, forward strand.
ATGGTATAAGAGTTCGGAGTTCGGAGTTCAGAGTTCTGAGTATTAGGTTCGGTGTCCGGAGTTTTTTTATCTTCAGCTATTTTAACTTCAAACTTGTTGAATTCCAGTAAATCCTTCAGAAACTTTACTCTTTCTTCTGAAGCACCTGTTTCTACAATGGTACAACGAATTCCGTCAATTTCTTCAACTGTGTGTTTTCCCTGATTTATTTGGAACATTTTATTTTCAATTAACAATTAACAATTAACATTTAACAATTAACACTTAGTTTCCAGCTTCTAACTTCTAGTTTCCAGCTTCCCGCCTACATTCCAAAGCATAATGAACGAATATATTCAAATATTATACTTGCCGGACCAATAATGAATATACCTGCAACACAGATAATCAGACCGAGTCTTGTAGTGAAATCTGATTTGAAATATTGTATAGGGGTCTCGCTTTTGTTAATAAACATAGCCTTTACAACTAACAGATAGTAGTAAAGTGAGATTACTGCATTAATAAGGGCAATTAAAACAAGTATATAATAACCTTTTTGTGCAGCAGCAGTAAACAGGAATAGTTTTCCAAAATATCCTGCAACAGGCGGTATTCCTGCAAGAGAAAAAAGGGCAAGTGTCATTATGAGTGATAAAAGCGGGTTTGTGCGGTATAACCCGTTATAACTTGTCATTGTCTCCTTCCCGGTAGTATCTGATATAACAGATACAACGCCGAAAGCAGCAAGATTGGAGAAAATATAAACAAGTGCAAAATATATAACCGCAGTCATGCCAAGCTCAGTTCCATTAATGATACCGAGAAGAAGGTAGCCGGCCTGGGCAATTGAAGAAAAAGCAAGAAAACGTTTGAGATTATTCTGGCGGATAGCAAAAAGATTACCTACTGTCATAGTAATAACAGCAGAAAT
>CAZMDE010000567.1:0-1740 GCA_964564355.1 uncultured Bacteroidales bacterium
CATTGTTGGATTAGATGCGGCGGTTGGGTGTTATCACGAACTTTATTACAACCGTGAATCTTTAGCGTGTGATTTGATTGAATCCGTGCGTCCCTTGATTGATGCGTGGATTTGGGAATTATTTAAAAATCGGGTTTTAAATGTTGAACATTTCACCACAAACGACGGAGCGTGTTATTTAAACAAAGCGGGAAAGCAACACTTTTATGAAGCCTATTATGATAAAGAGTTACTTCCATATCTAACAAATTTATATAAAGGTAAATCTGAAAAATTGACATTTAGATTAACTGAGTTTACTTCTGACAAGAAATTCCCAGGAATTGATACCTCAGAACACAGCTCTTTAAGATTTTTGTTAAATACAGAAATTGGTAGAAAAATATTATTGGCTGATATTAAACTATTGCTTAAATTAAAAGCTACTGGTTTAAATGTAGAATTGCTGATTCCCAATCCATTAAATCTAGAAGAGATTAATGAGATAAAACGACTAGTTGACGTTATTAATGAAGAACTGAAACAGCAGTCTGATTATCCTGTAGACAGTGCAGCAATGCCTATTGGAGCTATGATAGAAAATCCATATATTCTTAGAGAATTACCTGAAGTGTTAGAGGCTGTTAATTTTGTTTCTTTAGGTATGAACGATATGACACATATGTATGAAGCTTTAAAACATAAGCATCCTGAGTTATTCGAGAAAGGACTAATCAATCTTGATGTTTTAAAAGAAAGGTATATTAATGATTATTCTGACAGAAGCAATCATGATAATGGCTCAACACATGATGTGTTTCTGTCTCCAGACTTTGTTAGATTTATTAAAACGCAATTTTTTGATCAAGTAGAAGCTAAACATGAAAAGAAGATTAGGGCTTGTGGAAATATTAATCAATATATTGCAGCTATTTTAATAGGACTTGGAACTAAATCTATTAACGCAAATATACCAGCTCTTCGTAAAATATGTGAGTTAATACCCGAAATATCTGCAAATGAACTTGCACTTTTAATTAATAGAATTTGTTTAACTGAAAATAGCGACATGAGTTCAGAAAGTATTCGTTTAGAACTAAAAATGTTAGCTACAACTCTTACTAGTAACTAGACACTAGAAACCATAAACTGCTATACTTCTCTTGAGTAATGGAGGTTTTTTGTGACTGATACATCTAAAATTAAATTTAACGAAAACGGACTTATTCCTGTAGTTACCCAAAGCTACCTAACAGGCAAAGTGCTTATGCAAGCTTATGCTAATAAAGAAGCACTGCAGCAAACAGTAGTTTCAGGATTTGCTACATATTTTTCTAGAAGCAGAAATGAAATATGGTTTAAAGGCGAAACATCAGGAAATACCCAAAAAATTGTTGATATTTTAGTTGATTGTGATGAAGATAGCCTTATTTATTTAGTGGAAGAAGCAGGACCTGCTTGTCACACCAATAATGAGAGCTGTTTCTATCGAAATCTTGCCTTCAAAGAAGCAGAGAACCCTGCCATTTTTTCTATATTTTCAGATCTTTATAAGAAATTAGAAGGCAGGAAAAAAGAGATGCCAGAAGGTTCATATGTTACTTCCTTATTTAAAAAAGGCTCCGATAAAATAATTCAAAAAATAGGGGAAGAAGCAGTTGAAACAGTTATTGCTCTAAAAAACAAAAATAAGGATGAAATAATTTATGAGTCTGCTGACCTTATGTTTCATCTTATCCTTGGCCTAGTTGATGCAGGAGT
>CAZMDE010000568.1:0-1739 GCA_964564355.1 uncultured Bacteroidales bacterium
TATATGGTCTAATAGACGTCCTTATAGTGGACCAAATAACGCAGCAAGAATTGGGTTTGTATATGGAAGTGATGGTAATGGAACATTTGGATTATGGGATAGTAAGGGTCTCTCTTATGGATATCAAACTATTCCAGTTATAAAAGGAATTATATATACATTTTATCTTGGTAATGATCGCATATTAAGATTAGTTGGCTCTAATGGAACTTCTGTAATATTCAATCCTTAAATAAGTATTTTAGATATTTTTACACACAATAAAAATATCTAATATTTTTCTCTTCAAAATATATTTAACAATGTTCGGAAACGGTATTGTTTTCTGATACATTTTTTTTCATTTCACTCATTAATTGTTGCATCATATCTTTAACATCAAAAATAATATTTTCAAGCGTTAATACGCGTTCAGTTAATACTTGTATGTCGTTAGGATCTTCGCATATAGAAGATTCCTCATCTTCCTCTTCCTCTTCCTCTTCAACATCGTCATCTTCAACATCTTCATCTTCAACATTTCTCTCCAAACTATCTCCTCCTTCAATTGCAGTTTGATAATCAATTTGGTTATATCCTCTTGCAGTATTCCATGAACTAATAAATCCCTCCTCTTCAAGACGAAACAAAATTGCTTCAACACTTCTTTGATGTTTTTCAGCAATTTGTTGAACCGTCCATTCCAACAATTCATATTCTCTCTGTAGTGAAATTAATTCATTAACAGTCCATTTATTTCCGCTTCTTCTGTAGGTAGTCATTTTGTTATATATTATACTCATTGTGTCTTTAAATAATTTTGTAAATAATATAAATGTAAACTAATGATAATGCAGCTGTATCAAGTAATTCATTGTAAAATATGTCTAAAAAATATTCAGGAATTATCTCTTTATGCATTATATATTATTATTTATTTTATTATTTTAAATTGTTTAATAGTTATTGTTATTAAATAATAATCGAAATAAACCTAGTGTCTCTGCAATATTTCCAGATGCATCTGTTAAATTATTTCTAGGCGCGACTTGTCCAGATGATTCGTTTAAAAATGATTGTAATACATTTGAAATCATACGTTCATTTGGAGTTTCTGTATTTCTTCTCTCTAGTAGCGTGTTTGAAGACGCAGAATTTCCACTTGAATCTTGTTGTTGAAAATAACTACTGGTTGCTGCATTTGTATTATAATTTCTAATATCATATCTGCAAACTGGGCATCTACAATTGCTCCTAAACCAAGTATTAAACTCTTCAGTTTTAAAAATATGATTACATTGACGAATAACAGATACTATTTCACTGTCTTCACACGTCGAGTTGCTGCTTGAATTTGTGACTGAGTTGGATACACTTCTACAGGACTAAAAAAGTTTTCTAGAAAACGAGAATTATTATTATTTCTATTAGTTAATGTATTTAAAGGAATTGTAAATTCGCGAAAATATGAAGACCCTGGCGTTGTATTTGAAGTTGTTCTTCTATTACCGTTTACATTAAGCATTTGAATTAATGTAGTTCTAATATTGTTATTTGCTTCATTTAATCCACTAATAGCATCATGATAGTTGTTAATTTGTCGAGAGTTTTCATTATACATATCGTTTAAAATATTAACAAGCAATACCTGTTCTGAACTTAAGTTATTGAAATTTTGTGATCTGTCGTTTCGATACATTTATAATATAATATATATTAAATCTGTTTAAATACATTTAAATATATTAAAATAGTACCAA
>CAZMDE010000569.1:0-1733 GCA_964564355.1 uncultured Bacteroidales bacterium
ATCTTCAATAACTCCGGTTGAAGGTCCAATAATGTAAATGTAATCACCAACAGAAATAGAATCAGATTCTATTTTAACCTCAGCAACTTTTAAGTCAGTAAAGTAGTTTGTAATTTTACCAACATAAACCTTTTTAGTTTCAGCCTGCGAGCCATATCTTTCAGTCCATTCGCCAAGCTTAGCTCCTAGGTAATAACCATCCCAGAAATCACGGTTATAAACCTTTCTTAGCCTATTCTTCCATTCTTCTATTTTTCCATTCTCCATTCTCCATTCTCCACCTGTTCCGATTTTTTCGAAATTTTCAATTGAATCAACTGCTTCTCTGTAACAGCATGTTACTGTTTTCACATATTCAGGAGAGCGACCTCTGCCCTCTATTTTAAGAATACTGACCCCTGCTCCTATTATTTTATCCAGGAAACCAATAGTGCAAAGGTCTTTGGGAGACATAATATATTCATTATCTATTTCCATTTCAAAGCCCCCATCCTTATCTTTCACAAGATAAGGTCTTCTGCACATCTGAAGACATTCTCCCCTGTTGGCAGATGAATTCATATTATGTAGGCTGAGGTAGCACTTTCCTGAAACAGCCATACATAAAGCTCCATGAGCAAATATCTCAATCCTTACATGTTTGCCCGAAGGACCTTTAATATCTTCATCAGCAATTGCTCTTGTTATTTGCTGTACCTGCTCTAGATTTAACTCCCGGGCAAGAACCATAGAATCCGCATATTTTGAATAAAACCTGACTGCATCAGTATTGCTGATATTGCATTGGGTGGAAAGCTTCAAACTTATTCCTTTTGAGTTTGCATAATTTATTACTGATAAATCAGAAGCTATTATTCCTGTTACATTATATTTTAAAGCGGCATCAACTATTGATTTAGCCAATTCAATTTCGCTATCATATACAACAGAATTAAGAGTAATATAAGACCTAATATTGTGAGCTGAACATATATCAATAATCTTTGCCAGGTCTTCAATAGTAAAATTTATTGAAGAAGCAGAACGCATATTCAGCTTATCTATTCCAAAATAAACAGAGTCCGCTCCACCCTGAATAGCTGCCATCAACGATTCATAAGAGCCGACAGGCGATGTTATTTCAGGTTTCATGTTAGAAGTTTCAAGTTTATTCGCTATACAATTTTTAAATTAATGTGCTCATGAGCTCACTTCGCTCGGTTCAAGTTTTGCAAAAATACAGACAATTTAATGATTGATTCTTAAAATTTTCAAATTATCAAATTACCAAATTACCAAATTGCTTAGCTTTGCAGTATGAAACATCTTAGATTTATAATCAAGTATATACACTATTATCTTACAGCAAAGAGCAAATACAAGATACATTCGCCTTTCATTTATGACCTGCTTATTAATGTAATCAATCATTATGATTTTGAGGACGAATTTGATAATATAGAAACAATAAGAAAAAATCTGCTTGAAAATGAAAACTACCTTGAGTATGCTGATAGGGGCGCTGCCGCTACTCAGCAGCATTCAATTAAATCATCCCTGTCAAACATTACAAAGAGAAAAATAAAAAATATAACAAAAAACTCTGCAAAAAACTCCAAATACTCAATGTTACTATTCAGGCTTGTTAAGCATTATGAACCTGAAACCCTTGTAGAGCTTGGAACTTCTTTCGGCATCAGCACAATGTATCAGGCTTTGGCAGCTCCGAAAGGCAAGCTAACTACAATTGAAAG
>CAZMDE010000570.1:0-1732 GCA_964564355.1 uncultured Bacteroidales bacterium
TCTCATAAGCAAGAGTGATTCTGATATTATCATCAAAATAATAATGCCATGCAAGTGTCAGGGTGCTGTATTTAATATCCGACGAGCCGCTTTTTATTGTTCCTAACACTGTCTGCTTCTGGTCTGTACTATTAGTTGTTGTGGAGGTATAAATGTTATTAATTAATGATGGTTTTGTAGGTGTTCCTGGTTTAACTACATCTTTACTGTATTCAGTCTTTCCTCCATCAAATTTTTTAACCCCAATTTCTGATCCACTAATTTTAGTATTCGGGTCATAAACATCATATCTTGCTGCAAATTGATGTTTTTTTCCGATGTTTTTAACAAGATAAAGGTAGAATCCTGAAAAATTCTTTATTTGATTTGGCATATTTGTATTAACAGATAAATTATTTATATTATTTATTATGTTTAATGTGTCAGCATTCATTGTTGATGTATATTTTGTTGATGATGTTTTAACAGTTCCTGAACTTCCGCTATATCCCGGAGTAACATTTTTTCCAAACAGATATTCGCCTTTGAGGGACAATCCGCCAAGCACATCAGCAAAAAGCTGAAATTCGGCACCTACCCAGCTTCTCTTTAATGGATCGCCCAGCTTAATATCTGAATCCAGAGTAAAGTCGCTTTTCACAACCTTATCAGATGTTGCCTTAACCTGACCCAGATATCCATGTGCGCCAAAATCGAGACCTCCAAAATTGCCTAATTTCAACGAATATGTTAATCTTGCCATAATATCCTTAAATTCATCAAAATCTTTATTTGGAGGATTTATATTAGTTCCTGCAGCATCTTTATATGTTAATCCTATATTGCCATTAAGCAAAGCAAGCTGGAATTTTAAAGGAATTGATTTAGGATTTGCTTCCAGTTTCATTCCTATTTCTCTTTCATTAGGGTAAAGAGCTCTTATAATTCTTGACCTTTCGGGAACTTCTCTCTGGCTTGAAGAATATTCAACTTCATAATTCGGACGGTTAAATAAACCTACCCAAACAGAGAAAGTTTTCATCCAGGGCTCATTGATCTGTGCATAAGCATCTTTCAGAGAAACACCACTTGGCAAAAAATCAGATTGTAAAACAAATCTTACACTTTCGCCTGCATCATAAGCTGTCTTCAATCGTGCTCTTCTCAGCCACATATATCCTCTAGGATTATCTGTTGCTAATTCAGATTTTGTATACTGCGCTTGAATATACCCGCTGAATTTGATTTTGTTTAATTTACTGACATCACTTTCAGTTGTTAATAACCTTTCGTCAATACCACTAATTTTTTCATTCAGAACACTTGTTTTCTCTTTAATAGTGTCAGCATAATTCTGTGCTGATATCCTGCCCATAAAAATTACAGAAATCATCAACACTAAAATTTGAAACTTTACTTTTTTCATACTTTTTTAATTTTTAATTAATAATGATTTAATTGTTTCTTTTAACCTTCAACATTAAATGGTTAAATAATTTTGAGGCAAAAGTCCTACACTTATGTTAACTAAATGTTAAGAACTCATTAATTAAAAGTTAAATTTTAGTTAAGGAATTGTTAAGTAATATGATAAGTATTTAAAAGTCAAATATATTCTTAGCATAAATGATTAGTTTACTATTATTTGAATTACGAAGCCGTTATTAATATTACAGACTTCTGATAGCTGAATACTATTTACATGAACAAATTCAGAAAATAATAAACCAATCCTCCGATAATAGCTGATACT
>CAZMDE010000571.1:0-1728 GCA_964564355.1 uncultured Bacteroidales bacterium
AAGAAACTTTTTGGATTAATTTTACAGTTTTACCTCAAATCTTATCATTCAAAGGTGAAACTAATAATTCATTAAACTTAAATGAATTCGAAAAGGTACAATTTAGATTAATATTTTCTTATGTGCTTTAAAAATATATATATTGTAGGAATCGTTATTCTTGGTTTTTCAGGTTGTGTAGCCTCATTATATGTGCCTACCGAAATTGACGCTAAGGTATTTAATACAACATTAGATACGCTTAAAACTGGCAGAGAATTGTATGTCAATAAATGTGGTGGTTGTCATAATTTGTATTTACCTGCCAGATACACAAAACAAGAATGGCAACAGATAATGGACAAAATGCAAAAACCTGCGAAAATTGATAATTCTCAAAAGGAATTAATAAATATGTATTTAAAGACAAGCAACAAAAAATAAGAATACTGCCCTACTATATTTATTACTAAAGTGCCCTACAAACAAAACCATAAATGAACAGATTAGTAAAAGTAAATAATTTAGAGGATATTTATCCTGAATACAGGCAAACCCCTATAGGTTTATTGTTAGAATTTCATAATTTAAATAGACCGATTGAAATATACAACCAGGCACAGCTTTTGATAGGAATGTGTATGGACAACAGAAAACATCTAAGAATACCTGACAATTTTTCTTTTATAATCCGTTCAGGTGGAGCAAATTTAAGATATAGCGAATTCAAAGTATCATACGCAATTGCAGTCGGAAACATACAGCATATAGCCATTATAGGACACAATAACTGCGGAATGGTAAATCTTATATCACGTAAAGATGAGTTTATAAACGGATTAGTTGACAATGCTGGATGGGATAGAAATTGTGCTGAAGAACATTTTATGCAATTCGCACCTATGTTTGAAATTAGAAATGAAATTGATTTTGTTATCAGCGAAGCAAAACGACTTCGGCTAAAATATCCGAAAATAACTGTAGTCCCATTATTTTATCGAGTTGAAAATAGTCAATTATATTTACTCAACGAAATATTATAAACACTTTATCATTTAATTATTAATACTTAATTATATTTGCACCACTAAAATAAGTTAAAGGGGAGTAGTTATAAAAGCAAAGTCAACATACCAGTAAAACTGTAATAGTTTTTACTTGGCTTTGTATCCTGAATATAGGAATCGAGACTTTTAATTTAATTCTAATCATATTGGAATTAAGTTATTTATCTCGTTTTTTGTTTTATAATATTAACTTAAATTAAATAAATAAAAATTAATGGAATTATTGACAATTTTTTTAATAGGAATTGGATTAAATGGTGACACATTGTCAGTTTCAGTAACAACAGGGCTTACATTAAATCGAATTCGCTTTTCAGAAGCATTACGGATAGCTTTTGTTTTAGCTTTTTTTCAAGCCTTAATGCCTTTGTTAGGCTGGTTTTTGGGTACACAAATCAGCGAGCTTATTAAAGATTTTGATCACTGGATAGCATTTATTCTATTATTTGCAATAGGTAGTAAAATGATTGTAGAAAATTAAAAAAAAGACAATATTAAGAAAGCATTTAATCCATTAAAAATAATGGTATTAATAGGAGTTGGTCTTGCAACAAGTATTGATGCCTTGGTTGTTGGTGTCAGCTTTGCATTTATCAGTGTGAATATTGTTTATGCTATAACTATTATTTGGTTTTTAACATTTATGGTTTCAATGATTGGGGTATTTATTGGGAAAAAAACA
>CAZMDE010000572.1:0-1726 GCA_964564355.1 uncultured Bacteroidales bacterium
GTCAGTTGGGCAAAGCTTGCGGCTGTCATTAACAGCATACCAATTGTATAAACGACCATAACTAATAGCATTACCTGCATCATTATTATAATTGCAGTAAGCCCCGGTGCTCAGGTTTGTCCATTGTGTACTATCTATAATATTAGGTATAGCTTCACCATTTAAGTATTTGGTTGTATTAAGATTTTCTTTCATCCAGCATTGAGTGCCTATTTGAACAGTATTGTATGTTTTACCGTCTCTGCTGTCTGTAATTGCGCCGCCGCATGTAGAATTGCCAAGACAAGCAATGTTAACCCAAAGAGATGTAGCTGCATTATATGCCTCAAAACACTGGGTAGTAGTATTATAAATAATAAGTGATTCAACAGGATTAGCAGGTCGGTTAACTGTAGACATACGGGGAATTAACAAACCTTTGCCTGTAGCCGACACATCAAGTATTGCCGAATTGTCAGCAGGATTACCGGTAGTGTTAATAGCTGTTCCCTGCGAAAAAACAAAATTTATTGCTATTACATTCACTATTAAAAAAACCAATAATTTTTTCATACACTTATTAATTTAATAATGATTTATTGTTAATGTAATAACATTGGACTTTGAACGGCAGCAAAATTAATTAATTTATATTAACTAAATATATCTATGTTTCTCTGTGCCTTAAATTATGATGCTATATGTAATAAAAAAAACCGGCTGAAACTCGTTTAAAAAAGTGCCTGTTATTAATCCTAAAACAGCTGTTTTGTTTTCAGCTTATTTATGAACCCGGCAGTTGAAATAAGAGGTTTCCAGTATAGATTTGAAGCAGGTAGTTTTGATTTGATAATTGTATAGCTTAGTTCTCCTCGCAATATTCTACAAAAGGCGCTCCAAAGGCGGTCGCTGTCTCGAAGATATTTGTGGAAATAAAGAGGTGCAATGTTAAATATATATTGTATTGGTAAAGCTGCATTCAGCTCAGGCATTATCTCCTCATCTACTTTTTGCTGATAAATTGAGAGGTTTTGTATTTTGTTATTAAACAAATCAGTTACAACTGAAGATGCAATAATCCCGCTTTTTATTGCATAATATATTCCCTCTCCAGTTAAAGGGTCTGTAAGCCCTGCTGCATCTCCCACCAATAAAGCAGAATCGGAATATATTTTATTATTATTATTTCTGAAAGGTATGGTATGCCCCTGTAATGATATGGTTTCCCTGACATTAATCCCTAATCTCAGGATTAAATTATCATAATAACTTTTAACATGCTTAGCGAGTGTTATAGGTCCTCCCACTCCTACTGAAAGATGGTCTTTCTTCGGGAATATCCAGCCATAGCCATTTGTAAGTGTTCCCCAGTCAAGCCCGACAGTATCCTTATATCTCTCAAAAGTCTTATCATCAACCCTTATCTCGCTTTCTATTGCATAAGCTTTTGAAACGTTTTTCTGCATCAGATTCAGTGACCTTGCAACAATACTATTACTGCCATCAGCCCCAATAACAATTCTGCATGAGTATTCTGATTTGTCAGATTTGACTATAACCTGATTGTTGATTTCAACAAGTCCTTTAATCTTTTCTGATTCTATAAACTTTGCTCCAGCTTTTATAGCATTCTCAAGCAAATAATTATCAAGTTCATTCCGCATAAAGCATTGAATAAGCATTTTGTCAGAATGACGCTTATAAATGTTATTGTAATTGCATGAAAAAAGGAAATTATACACTTCAG
>CAZMDE010000573.1:0-1723 GCA_964564355.1 uncultured Bacteroidales bacterium
TAGATTCATCGAGGGCAATCTGATACGATAAACTACCTAATAAGTCTTTTTTGTCAATAATTTTTTGACTTTTTTGTTGAATTTGACCCTGTAATTGCAACTTTTCTTCAAGCCTTATAATTGCTGCTTCTATTCCGGCAAGTTTGATGCGCATATTGTTATAGGCCACATCAAGGTCTTCTTTTACCACTGCCACAGCTTTACTTTGTTCATAATAGTTTATGATCTTGTTTAGTTTGTTAAATTCCAGTAGCTTGTCCTCTGCAGTATTAAGGCGCTTTGTGGCAAGCCTTGTTTGGTGCTCAAAGTACTTTACAACTTCATCGGAACGATTGCCTTTAATAACTTTATAATTCTTAATGCACACGCTGTTCAGAATTAATAGTGTTTGCTGGCAAATTCCTGGATCGTCGGTTTCAAATTTTAACAGAACAAGATCACTACTAGAGATTCTCCTAACCTGAATTTTTGATAGTGCCGAAACTGAATAATTGGCATTTGGATAATTCAATAATTCATAAACAAAATTTGTATCGCTGCTTACCATTAAATCGGTGAGGTTTTTAACAGTTTGCTCATATGCCTGTTCGTTTACTCCCATGGGACAGCCACTTTGAAAACCAGTTTGGTCATGGTTTTCAAATCTGAATGATTCCTCCTCTTCTAATGTGTCGGATACCGTGCTTAATTTGTCAATAATTTCATTCTTAACACTTTTTTGCTCAGTTACGATATAATTATAAATGTATTTTGGAGCAATACTCTTAATGCGGGAGAGTGATTTTTCTGAAATGTACTTTGGATTTGGTTTTTCGGTTAATAAATGTTGAGCAAGTAGCCTAATTCCAACTTCATTCTGGGTATTCCTGGATTTGATAATGTTAATCAGATTATCATACGCAACACTAGTCATAAAGTAGTTGAATGATTTGTCCATTTCAACCCCTGAGCTTGTTGCAATACCTGTAAACAGAGTTGTTTCTGTTGCATATTTATAATTTGGGTTACGGGTTAAATAAATTACTAAAAAAGCAAGAATAATAGGTGAAATAAAAAGTAATACAATGTTTTTAAGTAAGAGCCTTATAAAATCAATTAGATTCATTTTCCAATAACATTAATGGGCAATTCCCTGGTTAAATTTAAATCCAACTATTTCTTCCAACAACATGTATGCAGTCAAGAACTCAACCCTGGCTGTTTCAAAATCACTTTCGGCACTTGTGTAAATGCCCATTACCCTTGTATATTCACTGATAGCAACTACTCCGTTTTGAAATTCCTTTTCAACCATCATCACATTTGTATTAATCAATGCTAAATACTTTGCTTTAATTTTAAGAATATTTTGTCTAAGAACTAACTCATTGTATTGTTTTATTACAAGTTGACGTATTTCATTTTTCTGAAGCCGGGACATACTTTCTGCTTGCTCGATTTCGGTTTTAGCAAGGGTTAACAGATTTTTGCGATTTACAATATCAATAATCGGAAACTTAATGAAGGCTCCAATACCCCACTTTATCTGGCTGGTTTGTGTTGCAGAAATATCGGGGTATTGTCCCTCCGCATAATTGGTTGAGAAATTATTGAATGTTCCGTATCTTGCATCACTTTGTACACCCAGATTCCTCAACCAATAGGATTGTTCGGATTTAAGTTTACATTGATTTACAATAACCTGTAAATCTCGAAAGCGGACATAAGGATCATTAACAATGGC
>CAZMDE010000574.1:0-1722 GCA_964564355.1 uncultured Bacteroidales bacterium
CGGCTTGAAACAATGAATATTAAATTAGTGGAAGAATGGGGATTACCTTTATCAGAAAGAATAATTGGAAGTTGATAGATAATAAAAATCTAAAATCGTAACCTGAGCGAAGCAAAAGCATGAACTCATTAATATGAAAAATAAATAGTGAATAATCTAAAATCGTACATCGTAAATAATAGATATGGCAAAATACGGTAAATGGATTGCTGGCGGACTTGGATGGACATTTGGGGGTCCTATTGGAGGCATACTCGGCTTCATTTTCGGCTCTTTATATGATAACATGCAGAAAGTGGAAATTGAGACTAACAGAACAAGTCCTGCTGACTTTACTGTCAGTCTTTTAATTCTTAGCGCTGCTGTTATTAAGGCAGATTACAGCATTATGAAATCTGAACTTGATTATGTCAGAAATTTTATAAAACAACAGCTTGGCATTGCTGATACTGAAGAAAAGATGCAACTTCTTCAGGATATTTTGAAACAGGATGTGCCTGTTTTTGATGTATGCAGTCAGATAAGCCAATATATGGATTATCCTTCCAAATTACAAGTTTTGCATTTTCTGTTCGGTATTGCTTATGCTGACAAACGTATACACCCTAAAGAAATTGAAGTTATAAGCATGATATCTACCTATCTGAACATAAGTATTGCTGACTTTAATTCCATTAAGGCTATGTTTATTAAAGATACTGATAATGCTTTCAAAATTCTTGGTATTCCTTCAGATATTAGTAACGAAGAAATTAAAAAAGCCTATCGCAAAATGGCATTTAAATACCATCCTGACAGAGTTGCTCATCTGGGCGAAGACGTTCAGAAATCTGCAAAAGAAAAATTCCAGCAAATTAACAATGCCTACGAAGAGATAAGAAAACAAAGAAATATGAATTGATTTAAGATGAAGGGTATTTATTTTTTCTTTGCGAAACTTTGCGTTTTCCTTTGTGTCCTTTGCGGTTAATTTTTTTTTGTTCCCCTACTCCCTACTCCCTACTAATTTCGGTATAGCATCCGCTATTTCCTCCATAAACCACATCGGAGTTGAGGTAGCTCCGCAAACACCAACATTGCTGACATTCTTAAACCATTCTTTCTTCAATTCAGCCGTATCGGAAACAAAATAAGAATTCGGGTTAGTAGCTCTGCAAATCTCATAAAGATAAAGCCCGTTCGAACTTTTCTTTCCGCTGACAAATACAATCACTTCATATTGTGAAGCAAATGTTTTCATTTGCGGAGTTCTGTTTGATACCTGGCTGCAAATAGTTTCATTTGCTATAAAGTCCGTTTCGTTTTCAGGATTTGATTTTTCTATTCTGGCTTTTATTTCATTTATCATCTTTTCATAACCTCTTATGCTTTGTGTTGTCTGTGAATACAGTCTTATTGGCTTGGAGTAATCTATTGTGTCAAGGTCGTTTTCATTATTTATAACTATTGCATTTTCTAAGGTTTGCCCTACCAGCCCGTTTACTTCTGCATGCCCGTTCTTTCCATATATAACAATCTGACCATCCTTGTTAAGCATCTCCTCATTTCCTAATCTTATCTGGTTTTGCAACTTTAATACTACCGGGCAGGAGGCATCTATAAGCTCAATGTTATTTTCAAGTGCAATTTTATAAGTTTCAGGAGGCTCTCCATGAGCTCTTATCAATACTCTGCTGTTAAAAAGCATACTGAATTCTTCATGATTTATTATTATCAGACCTT
>CAZMDE010000575.1:0-1694 GCA_964564355.1 uncultured Bacteroidales bacterium
GTTCCTTGATAGTTATATCCTGTTAATCCACCACAGGTATCTCCACAGGTAATACTTCCTAAACTATATGTATTTGAAATTATTCCAAGGTCATTTGATCCAACTAAACCGCCGACGTCATAGTCGCCAGAAACAGTTGTATTAGCATAACAGTTTGTAATTTTATTATCATTCCATCCCGCAAGTCCACCAACACTTCCTGCGCCAGTTACGGTTGTAGTTGCATGAGATTGACTAATGTTACCATAATTAATGCCTGTCATTCCTCCAGTATAGTCTGTACCAATAACTATTCCATGAATAGAAGAAGTATTTACTTTTCCCATAATTCTTCCTGCTAAAATTCCAGTATACACACCACCCGTTATATTTGCATTTGTAAGCTGGACATTTTTTACCACTGCATTTATTGGGATATCATTAAATAATCCAATTTTACTTTCAGTAGGTCGATTGATTGTTAAGGATGATATTGTTTTATCTGCGCCATCAAATGCTCCAGAGAATGTTGCTGTATTATTTCCAATCGGGTCAAATCCAAGTCCACTGTTCCAGTTTTCTGAATTGCTACAATCAATATTATTGTTTAATTCATAACTTAATGTTAAATTTTGTTCTATTGCTTGTAATTGAGTGCACGTTGTGATTAAACACGGTAATAATATAGTCCCTTCTCCGCTCATGCTTGCTGGACAATACTGTACTGATGGTTCTTCTGGAGGTATGACTAGGATTAATCCATCACCAAATAATGTTGTTGCACTCGTATGACTGTTTATAACTTTTATTTGATGAGTATCACCAATAAGTCCTTTTACAATAACAATACTCACAGTTTCTTGTGGATCCCATATCTCTGCATTTCTTTGTTCATTGATTGTTATTGTTTTATTGGTATTTGGAATTCGTAGTCCATCAATATATACTTCAGTATTATTTACTAACGAAAATGATTTTTTTCCGGTATTACTTACCGTTATAAGTATTGTTCCAGGTTCTGGATTTTTAAATATCTGTACATTTTGTATGGTTATTTCACTTTTTATTGCGTTTTGTATTTCTTTTTGTTTTTCCTGAATGAAACTAGCAGATTCAGGAACTTTCATAATAATCACTAATATCATAGATAGAGTTGCAGTTATAATTATTATATACAAGAATCCTTGAAAAAATGCTTCTCCTAGGCTCATGAGTAATCATCTGGGGCGGCGTTTAATGTGAGATCGGGAAGTAACGTATCTACCATAATTGGCATTGACCATGATAAAAATGCTATAATCCATATCATGATGACCATGTGTGTGTAATATGACGTAAATTCAGTTCCATGAATTATTTTTAACATAACGCACATAACTACAACGTGTAATAATAATAGAATACTTATTATCAGAAATACAAAATCAAAATTGAAGTCTGTACTTGGTATTATTGCTGACATAAATGAATTCATCTCACTTGATAATGAAGTTTGAGACCTAAATATCGAAACCATGACTTCTGAAATTTTAACTGATACAAACATGGTACTTCCTAGTCCAACTAGTACACCATAAAATGAATATAAAATTCCATCTTTTGCATGGTATTTCATTTTTCGTAATGCTAATATTTTTTGAATATTTGTTGATACTATTCTTCCAATTTGTTCTGCATTTCCACCAAGATAAATTGATTGAGAAAAAATTTTACTA
>CAZMDE010000576.1:0-1693 GCA_964564355.1 uncultured Bacteroidales bacterium
TTCTTTGGGGGCTGCTTATCTTGCAGGACTTGCAGTTAACTACTGGAGCAGTATCAGTGAAATTAAGGCGCAATGGAAGGTTGAACGGACTTTTTCTCCCATTTCAACCCCCGCTGAAATAACCCCCCTTATACACGGCTGGAACCGGGCAATATCAGCATCCGCAAAATGGGCAAATGATCAAAATAGTTAATTTATAACTTCGAATTCAATCAGTTCCTCCAGAATTGGGGTGTAAGTAGCACGAATATCGAAAAAAGCTCCAGTCTCCCAATCAACATCATAAACATAAGAACCCATTTTCCGAACTCCGGAATATCTGAAAAATTACCAACCGGACCTACTGACCCCAGCCCAGGGCCTATTCCTCCCATACAAGTAATAACTGATCCTATTGATGTATGGAAATCTACGCCTAAAAAGACCATAATTACACTTCCCATAAGAAATGTTGATAGATATATCAGGATAAAGCTAATTGCATTGCTAACGATGCGAGGATTGGCAGGAGCGTTATTTATTTTAATAGGAATTATTGCTGTTCCGTGGATTTGCTTTTTAAACGTTGCCGCAATTTTCTTAAATAGAAAAACATGACGGATTACCTTTATTCCTCCACCTGTACTGCCTGCACTCGCACCAACGAACATCAAAAAGAAGATTAGTATTAATGAGAGCGGGGGCCATAATAGATAATCATCTGATGCAAAACCAGTTGCTGTAATTATTGAAGAAACCTGAAATAATGATCTTCGGAAAGCTTCTTCATATCCTATATTAAAATATCTGACTAACTGAATGGATACAATAATTGTTACAATTGCAATAATCCCAAGATAATACTTAAGCTCTTCATTTTGAAAAACTTTATGGAACTGTCTTTTTAAACCAAAATAATGAAGTGTAAAATTAATCCCTGACAAAATCATAAATATCGAAATAACGTATTGTATATATGGGGAATATCCAATAATGCTTGTGTTTTTTGTGCCAAACCCGCCGGTTGCAATGGTTCCAAATGAATGACAAACTGAATCAAATACAGGCATACCACCGGCAATCAATAAAATAGCTTCAGCTAGTGTTAATCCCGCATAAATTATCCATAATCGCTGCGCAACATTTCCAATTCTGGGATGTAGCTTTTCTTGCATAATTCCTGAAGCTTCATTATTGAAAAGCAAAACTCCTTCTATCTTGAGAAAAGGCAGTAGTGCTACTGCAAGGACAACTATACCCATGCCACCGATCCAATGAGTCAGACTCCTCCAATATAACATCCCGTGAGATAGTGCTTCTATATCCTTCAATATGGAAGCACCTGTGGTGGTAAAACCGGAAACCGACTCAAACATTGCGTCTTTCAATGTTGGAATGCTTCCGCTTATTAAATATGGGATAGCCCCGAATATAGAAAGAAGAATCCAAGCCAGACTGACAATTATAAAGGATTCTCTAATGCCAATAGATTTGTTACGATTGAAACTGGTTAATTTCCAGGAAAAAAACCCGGTTAGAAGGAGTGAAGCAGTTGAAAGTATGAAGGAGTTTATGTCACTTTCATGGTACAAAAATGAAATGAATATGCAAGTGGCCATAAATGCTCCCTCAAGCATTATAACAATTCCCAGAATATGTATTATACCTCTTAAATTAATTTTCATAACAGTTAGACGCCGTATGAAAAAACAAG
>CAZMDE010000577.1:0-1692 GCA_964564355.1 uncultured Bacteroidales bacterium
AGAAGCGTTTCATGATACCTATAAGGTACCTATATAGTACCTATACTATACCTGTCCTTTTCATGATATTTTAAAGATTACATTTCATAGTAAAAATCAAACTTTGAAATAATAAAATAATCATAGGCTATTGATTTTCAATCTACTCCTTCTGCGGTGATAACTTTTTCAGATTTTTTGAAAGCTGACAAAAAACCAATATATTTTTGCAGAAATCTTAAATACAGTGTTATGAAAATTAAAGTAAACCCAAAGGATTATACCTTTAGTTTAGAAGAAAATCAGCTTAAAAAATGGATACAAAGGGAAGATGATGGGCTTGATATTGAAGAAATAAAAAAATACTTCAAATTAGCAAAAGACCTTAAGGATAAAGGAATAAATGAAGATTCTTTGAGAAAATATATGGATCTGGAAAACAGGGAAGACAGGATCTTAAGTTATTTTGAGATGCAGGATAATGATAAATACAGGGAAATGCTCCGGGCAATTTCAAATGAAGAAAATCTAACTGATGAGATTGCCAGCAAAAACATTAAAAAATTGGTGAAAACATATGAAAATGACAAAGCGAAAAGCATCAAATACGAACCTTGTTCTGAACTTCTGTCTGACATAATAGTTGAGGAAATAATTTTCGATAAAGAAACACCTCCCACACTTAACTGTAAAAAAGTGATGGAAAATTACATTTCTGACTGCTGGATAAATCTCAAGTTTGATCAATTATACGAAATACTTAGTTACTGTGGAGAATTTGGTGAGCAAATCACAAATCTTGTTAAGGAGAAGCTTAAAGAAGCACCAACCGATAATCCAATCGAATTGAACCTGAAAAATTATTTTGGAGATTACCTTATGGTTGATAATTGCTATTTAAAAGTTAATAAATCCAAATATAAAGACGAAGAAAATAACTGGGTGGAAGAAGAAGGTAATTTTTACTTTCTTGATAAAATACTCTCGCATCATGATATTGATAAAAACAATCCCTATGTCTTTTATGGGGAAAACCTTCCTGTTTACCTCAAAACCTCAGGACTTGCTTATTTGCATTACAAAGAACTGAAAAAGATAACCATCTCTGACAGTGCAGCTAGGGAAAGAGCCGGATTAAAGGATGATTTATTATTCAAGATTGCATATTCAGTCTATAAAATAAGCTATCCTCCGAAACAAATATTATATAATGAAATGAAAGAATATGTTTTTGATAATATTGACAGTCTTTTAAACAGAGATGAGGACACTGTCGTTATAAGCAATGAAGATAATATCTCAGATTTGGATTGGCTTGACGAAGATACTTATAATGTAATATTAAAAGCATTTTTAAAGAGATGGGCACATGATTTCAGGCAATCAGCAACTTTAAATGAGTATAAAAATGAGGTGAGGGAAATCATTGATATTAATGGTAATGAATTAAATATATCTGATAGCTTGATGAAGAAAACAATAAAGCTAATTCTCGGATACCTTGAATCTATTGGACAATATGGAGATTAAAAAATCTAAATTAATATAATATGGGAAACATTAAAGAATTAGTGCCGGTATATAAAGAAGGAAATATCATTCTTTTTTTAAATGCGGAATTAGTAAAAATATTAAAAGCCACATATGGCAAAGACCAGCCAAGAGTAGATTGCATACAGGTAGATTTTTTGGACAAAAAGATATTTGAACCTC
>CAZMDE010000578.1:0-1691 GCA_964564355.1 uncultured Bacteroidales bacterium
ATCCCTTTGAACTAATTGCTGTTCAAGACTGTCAGCTTTTAATTTGTTTTGTTCTAGTTCCTTCTTATGTGTATTGCAGCCAAACACAAAAGGCATTAATAACATTATTATCAAATATTTTTTCATAAAATTGGTTTTAGGTTTTAATTATTGCAAAAATATAGTTTCTTTCACTGATAATACTTGTACTTTTTGAAAAGATATTAACAGCGAAGAATAAAATATTATTTAGAATTTATTATTGAAAACATATTTGATTTTGAGGGTATATTTGATATTTGAATTTTGTATTTTGGTGTTTTTTTCTGACTTCTAACTTCTATATTCTAACTTCTAACATCTAATCTTTATTATTTATATTATTTTTGACGTTCTTCAGGTAGTATCAAATCTCTTATGAAAAAGCATCTTTATATAAGCTTTATCTTTATTCTCCTACTATTAGTTCTTATTGCTGATATATCCTTCCGGCATATTGAAATCAGTCGTTTCCAACCCAAAGAATGGAGATTCTATATTCTTTCGATAGTCTATTTTATTGCTTCAACCTACCTTCTGCTTGAATTGCTCAGACAAATAAAAAGACCTCTGATTTCCCTTGCAATAATAATACCGCTCACAATTTTATTTCTTTTTATAACTATTGGCAGCCTTATCTTCTATCAATATTTCAATTCTCTGCCAAACTCATTCGTGTTTGATTATATGTTCGTTGAATTTAAAGATTCTAAAGGTATATTTCTGTCTGAAATCACCTTTATGCGTAGTATTTTATTCTTTCTCATTTTGTGCATTAGTGTCTTTGTATTATATAAGCTGACTTCTTCTTTACCAAAAATCAAATATCAGAAAATCAGAATCTGGCTCAGTTCAGTTTTTTTGCTCATTTTCTTCTTTGTCCTTAATAACAATGTTCGGATTTTCCCCGGTTGTTTTATCCCTCCTGTTAATACTTTTTTCTCTTTTACTTATGCCCTTCAAAAACAATTATTCTCTAATGGTGCCGGTGTGCATGTGCTTTCTCAACCCTATCGTTCTCCTTTGCCTAAATTGAAAACGGTTCCCAAATACAATATTCTTGTTATACTTGGCGAATCTTCCAGGGCTGCAAGCAGCTATGCTCACGGTTATTCCAAAATTACTAATCCATACCAAACCGCCTTTCTGAAAAATAATAATGGATTGTTATTTCACAAATTCTTTTCTGTCTGCACCAGAACAATGCTTTCATTCCCTTCTTTTCTAACAGGAGTGAGTCCTTCTCAATCAATGGGGCTTCTTCATCGTCAGCCTACTCTCTTTAACTATTCAAAATCGCTTGATAGTGTAAATACGTTTCTATTATCTGCCCAATCCTATGATTGGGGTAATTTTCGCCAATTTATAAATGACGGTTCAATAGACTATCTATATGACAGGGAGAACAGCGGACAAGTACCGCGTGATGCTTTTTCAATCCAGGACAGTGTATTGCCTTCAGTATTAGCAAAACATTTGCGTTCCCTTAAAGGTCCTTTTGTCGGTATGCTCCAGTTCTTCATCACTCATTACCCTTATGATAGCTACGCCAAGGACCAAATTTTCGGTAATGATTCTCTTTCAAAATATAATGCTTCAACACATGCATTGGACCATCCGATGGGCAGAATAATTGATGCTCTTAAAAGTTTGAACCTTCTGGATAATACTAT
>CAZMDE010000579.1:0-1691 GCA_964564355.1 uncultured Bacteroidales bacterium
GAACTGCCGGCAGTAAATGTTCCTGTTGTCAATGTTAATGTTCCGTTAATATCCAATGAAGCTGGTGCAGTTAATGTCTGCCCGGCTGTCTTAGAAAGGATAACATTATTAAAATTCTGGCTTGCAGCAGTTCCATTTATTGCTGAAGAATTACCTGTGAATGTCACAGTCCCTGTTCCTGGCGTAAATGTAGCTCCGTTATTTGTCCAGTTGCCAGCAACATTAATTGTTGTTGCAGTTCCGGGGATAAAATTACCTGCACTCAATGTTAATGTATTGTTAAGGGTTAAAGTTGTTGTACTACCTCCTATACTAAGAGTACCTAAAGGGTTATTAAGTGTAATGTTATAAAATACCTGGCTTGCTACATTTCCGTTTATTAACTGGGCACCTGAACCATTAAAATTTACTGTACTTTGATGTGTCGCATCTGTTGTAAAAGTTCCGCCATTTCTTGTCCAATTGCCTGTAATATTCATAGTAGTCATATTACTAGTACCATTTAAATAAAAGGTTCCTGCAGATTGAAAGAAATTTCCAACAGTTATTGTTGAACCATTTGTATTACTTATTGTTAAGGAACCTGTACTTGCTCCTGTACTTGTAATGTTTAAAGTATTTGTAATTGTAGTAAGTGCCCCTGCAAGATTTATAATACCCGCAGCAGTCTGTCCCGGACAGTTCCATGTAAAATTAGAGAAACTCTGTCCCAGCCCTGTTGGTGCAGTTGCATTAGATGTATAACCTATTATTTCACAAGTAGAGCCTGTACTCCATGTTGCTGTGGGAATCGTACCGGCAGTTGTTGTAAAATTATGCTGATATTTACCCCCATTTTCAAAAACCAATGTTCCTGTAGTAGTTATTGTGCCACCTGCATTATTTTTAAATATTCCTAATACATCAAAATCAGTTCCGCTTCCATTATTAATTGTTAATGTTTTTCCACTGCTTAAATCAACTTCTCCCCCTGTATTTACAACAACATTATCAACAGTAAGGTTTGCATCTATTGTAACTATATGTGTATTTAAGATTGTAATTGAAGCAGCATTAAAATCAGGTGCTAAAGTAGAATTATACCAATTTGTATTATCCGGTGAACTCTGCCATGTACCCGGAGCACTCCAATTACCTGAAGCAAGTGACCTGAAATAATCAGTATTTGTTGATACACATGTACCAGTCACTGCAAGCGGAAGAGGAGTAGTAATTCCGGCAACAGTGAAGGTTACATTACCTGTTTTTACTCCTGTTGATAGAGATGTAAAACGGACATATACAGGAGTAGCACTCATTGTAGATGCTGAATAAGCAATAGTTGTAGTAGCACCAAATGTACTGTTATCATTTGAGACCTGAAAGTCAGTAGATGGTGCAGTAGCTGTAATATTACCGGGATAACCAGTAAGATAATTACCTGTTAAATTAAAAGATTGCGATGGAGAAACAGCATTTACTACATAGCTGCCAAAAGTAAGAGAAGTAGGAGATTCTGTTAATGCAGGTACTTCAGCTCCAAATACTGAAACTACTGGTTCTGAAGCTGCATATTTCCTGACCCTTACCCAGTCAACTAATGTGGAAGTACTCGCAAACTCAGTAACAGCAATTCTTATGTACCTCACATTTGAACCATAAGTACCGCTATTTGTTTTTACCAAACTCATAGCTGGATAATTATAAGTGAT
>CAZMDE010000580.1:0-566 GCA_964564355.1 uncultured Bacteroidales bacterium
CAGACATTAGGGATGCAAATTAAGAACAGGGTAAAGCAGTGGACGGGTATCCCTGTTTCTGTCGGTATAGCAAATACCAAAACACTTGCCAAGGTTGCAAATCATATATCGAAGAGCGAAGAGCGAAGAGCGATAAGCAAAGAGGTAAAGGATAAAAATATAGGGGTGTGTATAATTCAAACTAAAGAAGATATTGAAAAAGCTTTAAGGGATTTCCCTGTTGAGGAGATATGGGGTGTAGGAAGGCGATACAGCAGGTTTCTTAAAAAGAATGGCATTAATACAGCTCTTCAGCTTACTGAAGCTGATGACGGATGGATAAGGAAGCATCTGACAGTAATGGGCTTGAGAATGGTTACAGAGCTAAGGGGAATGCCCTGTTTATCAATGGAGATAGAAGCACCGCCTAAGAAATCTATTTGCACTGCAAGAGCATTTGGAAAGATGAGTTCAGATATTGAGGTGCTCGAGCAAGCTGTGGCAAACCATGCAGCCCGTTGTGCAGAGAAGCTAAGAGGGCAGGGGTGCTGTGCAAATATGCTCTGTGTTTTTGTTGAGACCAACAG
>CAZMDE010000580.1:576-1690 GCA_964564355.1 uncultured Bacteroidales bacterium
GGAAAATGAACCACAGTACAATAATCTTAAGGTGGTAAAATTACCGGTAGCTGCAAATAGCAATTCTGAAATAATTCAATTTTCACTGATAGGATTGAGTCAGATATTTAAACCGGGTTATAAGTATAAGAAAGTCGGTGTTATTGTGTCAGGAATAGTACCTGAAACACAGGTGCAGCTGAATATCTTTGATACAGTTGATAGGGAGAAAAGTGAGAAATTAATGAATACAGTTGACCGGCTTAATAACGAATACGGAAGAGATGTAGTCAGGGTTGCAGCACAGGGTTTTGAGAGAAAATGGAAATTAAGGCAGGAAAAATTATCCCCATGCTATACGTCGCGCTGGTCAGACATTTTGACAATAAAATTATAGCATTTAATTAAACTACCTTTATTGGATTGTTCACATTATATCTTTCTGATTCAGTAAAGAAAAAGTTACATTCAAATTCAGCATTTTCATCACTATCCGAGCCATGAACTGCATTAGCTCTCTGGCTTGTGCCATAAATATGCCTTATAGTATGTTCTTCGGCTTCGGCAGGATTAGTTTTGCCAATTAATTTCCTGTAATCTTCTACTGCATTTTTTTTCTCAAGAATAGCAACAATAATAGGACCGGAAGACATAAATTGAGCAAGGTCATCGAAAAAATCCTTACCTACATGAACTTTATAGAATTCTTTAGCTTGCTCAATAGAAAGATGAGTTATTTTTAAAGAAATTATTTTAAAACCTGCAGAGTATATTATATCTAATATTCTGCCGGCATATCCTTTTTGGAAAGCTATAGGTTTGATTATAGTCAAGGTCTTAGTCATAATTTTGAATTGAATTTATAATCACATTTAATGAATCTTGGTTTGTCAAAGAGGTCTTGTTTTAATATTATATTGTTAAAATGATTTATTTCTAAAAGATTAATCAGTTCATTACTTAGATTCTCATTAATTTCAAAGTAAATTTTACCATTAACTGTAAGTTGGTTATTTAGTGCAAAATTAATAATTGATTTGTAAAACAAGAGAGGGTCATTATATTTAACAAAAAGAGCTTCATGAGGTTCGTATTCCAGCACATTTGGTTTCATCAGTTTTTTTTCAGATTCACG
>CAZMDE010000581.1:0-1689 GCA_964564355.1 uncultured Bacteroidales bacterium
AAAACCATTTTTATTACATTTAAAGAGTGGTCCACTTCCGTTATCATTTGATATTGAAATTTCTGTTTCGATAATTGAAAGTTTAGAATCGATTCTATTAACAGAATCTTTAATAGAAGCTCCGTGATTGGGTTGCAATTCTTTTGAAATCATTTCAACAGATTCGAAAAGACTCTTCATATAAGAAACCCATTGATCTCCCTTGTTGAGTAAGGGGAAAAAAACCTTTTGCCAAACATAAAACAAGCCCCCGCAAAAGGCAACAAAAACACCTAATGAAGTAGATATTTCCTTAAAACTCATACTATAAGAATAATATTGGATAGAAAAAATCGCTACCAATAGTATGATAAATATAGATAATAAGGCTATTCTTTTCATTACACATTGATATACACAAAAAAAGGGAGGCTTTTGGCCTCCCTTTCGTAGATTAATTTGTTTAATTTTATCAATTAGCCTTAACAGTCTTTCCTGCAACAGATAGCGAATAAATCGAACTCTTAGCAAGACGACGAACCCGATTAGGGTTACGATCCCAAATGTTTACATAGGATGGTGTAACACTAACAAGTTCAGCATTGATCCTTTCTCCTTGTGAGGTTTCAATTCCGAAGAAACGCCCACGAAGGCCCGACAGTGTGTTTTGCATTTTATTTCTCATACAACAATAATATACCACATCTTTCTCAAAAGTCAAGCGTTTTTTGCTCAAATTTTAATTTACAAGAGCAATATTAAACTCTACATCAATACTTCCATTATTTCCATTGGCCGAAACAACATCAAATTTTATATCAGTTTTTGGATTTAGTTGAATTGGAAAAGTTAAGTCTTTATTTAGGGAAGAAAAAGAAGATACGGATGCAGAACATTGTGTTCTAAAAATTTTATTAAATTCTCTTGTTTTCAATTTAATATTAAAGCCTATTTCGCTGGAAGATTGAGAGTTATGGGCGCAAATATTATAAGAAACCAAATAACCAGTATAATTGGCAGGAACAGTATAAACAGCCATTAATGTTTGATTATCTCCATTTATCATTTTTAAATAAGAAAGGGAATTATTTCCACTAGCATGTAAATTTATTGTTCCAAAAAAAGAAGTAGAATCATTATTATATCCTCTAAAAAATCTCGTCCATCTTCCGTCTAGATTTACAAGACCAGTTCCATTTAAATTTCCTGTCAAATTTTTAAGTAAGAAGTTTTCATCAAGACCTTGTATAATAATTTGCTGAATATCTCCTGTATTTGACGAAGAAATCTGAACTCCAGTGCCATCGTTTGGAGGAAAAATATAAAAACTAGAACCATCCCAAACTGTTTCTGGAGAAGAATCTGAAACAGAACTACTTACATTTTCATTAGTTCCAAACTTTCTAACAAATGCAACAGCAGAATCAATTACTGATTGAGAATTAAAATTTGTTTGTTTTGTTTGTGGAACCCACTTTTCAAGTTGTTTGTCATAAATATAATTGAAAGGAATATTGTTATTCCTATTAGGCGTGATCTGCCAAGCGTCTTCAATGTCGATGGGGATCGCCATAAAAATACTTACACTTATTATTTGAAATAAGAAGCTTATCAAATATAATCAAAAGATGAATGCTAAAAAAGTTAAAGAAATCAAAAACATCATTGGATACGATAAAGAAAATCCTATTTTGAGAAGAGCTTATCGTA
>CAZMDE010000582.1:0-1686 GCA_964564355.1 uncultured Bacteroidales bacterium
CTACTCTCAGGTTAATAGTAATATTATCTTTAAGACAAGCATTTATACCTTTTACAATCTTCTGAAATGTATCTCCGCCTCCCTTCAGCATTCGCCGTGAATTGTGAACAGACTCAGTACCGTCAAGCGTTACCTGCACTTCCCTTATACTGCTGTCTTTAAGCAAAGGGACGTATTCCTCAAGATTATAGCCATTGGTGACAATGCACACATCAAGATTATTATCAGCAGCTTTTTTCAGAAAGCCGGAAATAAAACTTTTTTGCTTAGTGCTGCTTAACAATGGTTCACCGCCAAAAAGTGTTATATACTTTTCTCGTCCTGCAAATTTTGTCAGCACATAATTGAAAAAAGCTTCTGAAACTTCATTGCTATGTTCAGCTATAGGCATGTCATAGCTATCCTGATAACAATATGAGCAGGAAAAATTGCAGGAATAAGTTGGTACAAAAAACAATTGAACTTCATCATTATCACGCGAATCAATGAAATCAAGATATTTCCTTTGAAAAATTCTTGCTTCAGCATCCTCATCAACAATATATCCCTTTTCAATAAATTCCTTAGATAACAGAGTGTCATTAACGCCGAACTTAATCATCCCTTCATATTCCAATGCTTCTTTAGGTGACAATATGTCAGCATTACCAGACAAAGGATTGACTATGAAATAATTTTCAGAGTCCTTTATCTTAGAGAATATATTATGTCTTGACAGGATCATCCTTCAGTTATGAGTTATTAGTTAAAAGTTATAAGTAATTGAAATTTAAATCTATCAACTACGAACTACCAACTATGAGCTAATTCAATCGTGACAACCTGCAACTGTCTTGGATATTTTAGCGCAGCACTGAACTGTCTTGGTTCTTTCAACCTTAACCTCTTTAACTTCTTTTACTTTCTTTTTTATTAAACTTTTCATAATTTATGAATATTTATTTATTAATCTTAAGAATCTTCTAATCTGAAAAATCTGTGAATCCCTTAACCGCAGCAAGAGCATTTATGCACCTGCTTAATACCGGCAATAGTTATGCTTACAACCTCTGTTTTGCCCTTAGGATAAGGCTTAGACTCTTCTATAATATCAACACTTTTAAATCCTGCAAACTCCATATCCCTGAAATATTCTTCCTTAGTTACAGCACCTGCCCAGCATTCGGCAATTGCAACAGGGTCATTTTTATATTCTTCTGCTATAGGATTCAAAGAATATATATCACTGACAATAAAACGTCCTCCCGGCTTAAGCAGGCGATAAACCTCGCTCCATACTTCAAACTTATCATTAGCATGATTTATAGTGCAGTTTGAGATAATAAGGTCTGCCGTATTGTCTGGCAAATCAATTTTTTCTAACTGACTCTTCATAAATCTGACATTCTTTACAGAAAACTTTTCTGCATTCTGTTTTGCCTTTTCTATCATTCCTTCGGATATGTCTATTCCATAGACAAACCCCGAGCTACCAACTGACTCAGCCATTCGTAAAACATCTGTTCCGCGTCCGCTGCCCAGGTCAATACATACTTCTCCCTCTTTTGCGTCAGCATAATTCACTGCACCCCCGCATGATAAACAGCATTCGCTTTCTGCAAGCCCGCTGTATCTTTTATCTATTTCTTTTATATCCATGTCTAAAATTATTGAATTATTAATATCTAATATCTAACTTCCAGCTTC
>CAZMDE010000583.1:0-1682 GCA_964564355.1 uncultured Bacteroidales bacterium
CGATGGGCAGTTCCTTGTTAAAAGCACCCAAAATAATTATTTATACAATTGATGTAGATAAATTAATCTGACCACATTATATAACTATTATGGCACTAAAAAAGTTATAGAGCCATATTATCTTACAGATAGTCTAATAAAATAAAAGTAATATAATTTGATTTGAAATTAAAATCTATCATATTGATAATGTGATTGTTATATTATTTTATTTAAGGGTAAAGACATATTAAAAAATGTGTTCTTTAAATATCATATTGATATACAGATGGATATAACCATATTAATTCTAATAAGACACCTACAATTTTATTTTTGCATTAAATAAAACGTGGGTAAATATTTTGTTGTTGAATTAAAAAGTATTAGCTTTTATTCTATTATTTGTTTCGTATACATTTAATGTTTATAATAATTTTTCTATATTTGTGCAAAATTGTACAAATAAAATTGTAACTGTTACAAATATTTGTCAGTATATTAATTATTCACCTAATAGAAATTATCATGAAGAAATTATTATTTGTTTGTTTATCATTGCTTTTTGTAAATTTAGTGGCGTCGCAAGTATCGAAAATTGTTAATGTAACAAATGAAAAACATGTTACTATAAATAATACGACAGCTGGAGGCTTGGCTCAGGCTCTTTTGTTAGCAGGAAATGGTCCACTCTCAAGTATCACACATTTAACAATAACTGGTAATTTGAATAGTATTGATATTGGACAAATGAAAAATAATATGACTGTTTTATCTAATTTGGATATTACAAATGCTTCAATCGAAAACAACACATTGCCGGATTTTGCTTTTACAAACAAAACAACATTGATTGATGTAAAATTACCAAATAATTTAACGTCAATTGGTAATTATGCCTTTTATGGATGTAGTTATTTATCGAACACAATTCCATTGCCAACAACAGTCATTAACATTGGTAATTATGCATACTATGATTGCTACTCAATTAATGGTAGTATTGATTTTTCAATCAATCTTAAAACTATTGGTACAAGTGCGTTTCAAAATTGTTCAAGCCTAACAGGGAGTCTTGTTTTGCCAAATACAATAACTTCAATTTCACAATCAGTTTTTAATGGTTGTAGCGGTTTTACAGGAACACTAATTCTGCCTAATACATTAACAAACATACCCGTTGAAGCTTTTTCAAATTGTACTAACATCTCGGGTATTAATATACCAAATTCTGCAACAACTCTTTCAAGTGGTGCTTTTTCTAATTGCAATAAACTCAGTGAAATTACTCTTGGCAAAAATATTATAAGTTTAGGTGATTATGCTTTTAGCGGTTGTAATAGTTTAAAGAAAATTAACGTAGAAAGGTCAATCCCTCCAACAATACAGTCATTGACATTCAATGGAGTAGATAAGGAAACCTGCCATTTATACATACCAATTGGCTCTTTAAACAGTTATCTGTCTTCAAATTACTGGGGTCTTTTTATTTTTTATAATGAAACAGCATTATCTGATACTTATGGAATTACAATACAATTAGCTAATGGAGGCGAAGTAAAAGAAAATAATGTAATTTTAGGAAATGGTTCTGTGATTGATGTTGCTAAAAACACATCAAAGATTTTTACAATTACACCAATCATTGGATATGAAATTTCGACATTAACATACAATGGAACTGATGTAAAATCACAAATACA
>CAZMDE010000584.1:0-1682 GCA_964564355.1 uncultured Bacteroidales bacterium
CTAAAATTTTGTTAATATTTTTGGTAAATTCATCACAACTATTACTTTCACACCACCAGCCAATATTATTCTTGGTTATTACCTTTCCAATATCTGTGTTGATGTCTGTGCAAGTTAAAACAGGCATTGAGTTTTCCATGTATGACAAAAGTCTTGAAGGAAAATTTGGAATAGTAAAACGATGGTCCAAAAAAATAAGTCCTACATCACAAGCGGCAACCAAAATGTCATATTCGTTTTGTGGCAAACCGTTTATCAATAAAATATTAGAAGGTTTATACACATTTAAATATTCCTCCAACCTTGAATATTCAGTTCCAGTTCCACATACTACAAAAAATCTATCCTCTTTGTTTTCATTTTTCTTTAAACACTCAATAATAAAAGGAATGTCTTGAGGTTTTCCCAAATTACCTCCATAAAGAAAAACTATGGTATTTAACGGAATGCTAAATTTTTTCCTATTTTCTTCAACTATATCATTATTCTTTAGAATTTGTTTAGGGTCAATACAATTTGGGCACACATGAACAATATCCTTATTTAAATAGGGATTATTCTTAATAATATAATCAACATTAGCTTGTGACATACATCCAATATAATCTGATATTAAATAAAGCTTTTCTTCTTTTTTTCTAAAATATTTATAAAAAATACTCTTTTTTGAAAACATCCCTAAGTCAACAGCATTTTGAGGGAAAATGTCTTTTAATAATAAATACGTTTTCGCATTATCTCTTTTTTTAATAAATGAAATTACTTTTTCTAAAGTAATTGGAGGAGTTGAATAGACAATTAGGTCATATTTTTGAGAATGCAAATATTTACTGATTGCACGTTTATATTGAATTTCTAAAAGTATTGTTGAAATCCCTTTTTCCAAAAAGTTAGTTTTCTGAATATTCCCTATCTTAACTTTCAAAATTTTTATATTTTTATTTTCAATAAATTGAGTATTCTTTTTGTTTTTTCGCTCTGATGCTGAAACAATCGTTACACAATGTCCATTTTTAATAAATTCTCTTAGCAAATCAGTATAAATATTTCTCTCATTAATTGAACTAATATCTAATAAAGTTAAAAACAAAACATTCACAATTTTATACTCCTTGCTGGAACACCAACATAAGTTCCACTAACTTGAATATCTTTTATTACAACAGCTCCAGCTCCTATTATGCAATTGTTTGTGATATGGATGTTGTTTTTTACAGTTGCCCCAATACCTATATGTGTTAGTTCATCTACTTTTACATTTCCGCCAAGTGAAGCATTTGGAGATATATGAACATAATCACTTATCACATTATCATGTTCAACAATTGCTCCGCTGTTAATGATACAATGACTTCCTATTTTAGCAGAAGAATTGATAATTGCATTAGCCATTACAACTGTTCCTTCCCCGATTTCAACTTCTAACCCAATTTGTGCTGACGGATGAATAGCCGTATGCCATTCTACATCTTCAAATTGCTCTGCTATCTTTCTTCTGGTTTCATTTGAGCCTATACCAATTATAAATCTTGATTTACCGATGTAGCAATCAATATTATTTAAGTTTCCCAATAATGAAAAACCCATTATCTTATTTGGCAAATCATTTCTTTCATCCAAAAATCCCAATATGCTATCTCCAGATTTTAAAATAATATCAGCAATAACTTTCCCATGACCAC
>CAZMDE010000585.1:0-1680 GCA_964564355.1 uncultured Bacteroidales bacterium
TAGTTATAGATATAATTAAGTTATTTTTTATTTTACCATGTGGAGTAATTAATTTTTTTGAAGAAAGTATATATAGTGAAAAGCGGTTCATCTTCGTCATCGCAATTTTCATCTCGTGTGTTATATATTTTAAATAATCCATATTATAATAATAATTTATTATAATATAATAATAAATTATAATAATTTATTAATGACAAATCACGATAAAATAATTACAAAAACATTTAATTTTATTAAAGATAGTATCATTTTCCGTAAGTTATTACTGTCACTTCCAATTCAGAATAAATTTTATAATAATAAAAGTAATGTTATTATTTTATTAAAAGGTAAAAAAATTAACTTAGTCAATAATATAATTTACAAAAAAATAAAATATTTTAATGTTTTACATTTTGGAAGTATTAATCAACAGTTGGAATTATATGGAGGTAAATATTATTCATTAAATACAACTAATTTTGGATTTGATAAAGTATTTAATCCAAGTATTATTGAATATAATAATAAATTATTTATGACATTTCGTGTTGATGTTACTCCATTATCAAGGAAAACATATATGTGTGAGATAGATAATAATTTTAACATAATTAGTAGTTACGACATTGTTCATGATGATAATATTAAAATTTACGAAGATTGTAGATTATTTATTTATAAAAATAAATTATATGTATCTTTTATTCATTATCATAATTATAATCATTTTTTTAGAGTTAATATTGCAAATATTTTTCCTGGAAATAAAATAAAAAATATATACACTCCAGATATTGATAATAATAACAAAGTATTATCATCACAAAAGAATTGGCTATTGTTTGAAAAAAATAATGAGATTTATCTTATATATAGTTTAGATCCAATGATGATTGTTTATAAAAGTGAATCGAATGATTTTATAAAATGGAAAAAAATCATTAACAAAATAGGAATATCTTGGGACTATGGAGAAATCAGATCATCAACAACACCTATATTTATTAAAAAATATAATAGATATCTATCATTTTTTCACTCACATTTAAAAACTAAAGATTATTATAGAGAATATTTTATTGGTGTATTTTTGTTTGATCATGAATTTAACATCACAAATTATACTAAACAACCATTAATTATTTCTACAAAAGATATAAAATCATCACCATACTTTTCTAAATGTGTTTTACCTTATGGCTGTATTCAACTAAATGATAAACTTATTTTAACGGTAGGAGTAAATGATTATGATTCTGGTATTATCGAAATACAAACTGATAAATTATTGGACATGTTATTAAATAATGTTTAAATTTTACAATTGAAGAAGATTATCAATTGTAAAAATAATTCAGATTTTATAATAACAGTAATCCGCCGAAAATATAGAGATTATTTCTGAATGAATTCATTTTCGATAGATTCTTCGGAAAATTTAAAAGTAAATTTATGGTTTAACTACATATCCATAAAATGAATTCAATATATACTAATCCATTATCAACTTATAGCTAAGAACTCATTATCAATTTAACTTTATTAATATATTTTTTAAAATTAATAATATATTTATAGTTATAAACTCCATATAAACCCAAATAACCCAAATATGCATTTAGTTTTGGCAGTAAATCTGTGATTTCATAAAAAATATTAGTTATCAATTTACTGTTATTTTTTTTTATTTTTTTT
>CAZMDE010000586.1:0-1676 GCA_964564355.1 uncultured Bacteroidales bacterium
GGCATAAAAGGTGACACAGGTCCACAGGGACTGCAAGGTATTCAGGGTTTACAGGGTATTCAATGATTACAGGGTATACAGGGTATTAAAGGGGCAACCGGTACTACAGGTATAACAGGACCAACTGGTCCGGCATGGACAATAACCTCAGACAACTTTAATTCAAATGGTAACTTAGAAATTGTTACATCAATTCCTACTACTATAACTTCTTCTAATGCAGCATGGCTTACCACAGGAAATACAGGCATTGCTAATCCCGCTAATTTTATTGGTCCAATAAATAATGCTTCATTAATAGTTAAAACAAATAACATTGAAAGAATGAGAGTATTAGGCTCAGGACCTGTAATAGTTAATAGTACCACAAATTCTGCCGGAGATATTTTTTCATCATACACAGGTGGATTGACTTTAGGGACACAAGCCATAAGTGGCTATGGGTTTAGCAACAATTCTATTGGAATTTATGGTCAAAGCAACAATGTAAATGGCTTAGGCATTAAAGCTTTTAATTCAGATCCATTTGGAACAGCTTTAGTTGCTGGAGGGAATAACATATCTTCAGTATTTACTATTGGAAATGGAGGAGGGGCAGCATTTGCAGGCACAGAGGTTGGATCATTCTCATATGCAACAGATCTTGATATTGGAACTGGTGTTATGGGAAACGGTAATAATATCAGTCTGCCTACTTTTTACAGTCTTGGTAGCGGAGGAGCATTTACAGGCAATTATTGCGGGGTATATGGAGAAGCTATAGAACAATATTATAATCTACCTAATGGTTCCTGGGGTGGTATATTCAGAGCAAAAGGCTTTGCTCCACTATATGTTGGAGTTGCCGGCTGGTTTTATGATGGTTCAGTCTGGGTACAGTATAAAATAAAAGGACCCGGAACTGTTTCAACAATAGTTAAAGATTTGAATAATAAGTCAAGAGTTATGTTCTGTCCTGAAGCTCCTGAAGTATTATTCCAGGATTATGGTACAGGCAAATTAACCAATGGCAGAACACATATTACATTAGACCCTATTTTAACAAAAAACATTTTAGTAGATGATAAACATCCATTAAAAGTCTTTATTCAACTAAAAGGTGATTGCAAAGGCACTTATGTTACTAATGAAACTGCGAATGGATTTGATGTAATAGAACTACAGGGAGGAATTTCTGATGCTGAGTTTAATTGGTCAATAACTGCAACAAGACAGGACGATACTATTATAGATGAAAAAGATGGTTCTAAAATGGTTTCTTCTTATTCGAAAGTAAGATTTCCGTTAATGTCAGAACCAACAAATATAAATGGACTCAGAACAAAAACAATTAATACAAAAAAGAGCGTACTACTTAAATAAATAATTTGTTTAATCTTTTTTTAGGTATTGCTCAACGCTTACATCATTGTTAGCGTTGAATAATTGCAATTCGTTTGTTTCACAAAAAATTAATCTTATTTGAGAGCGAACTGGGCTTCGCCTATCATATTATTATCAGCATAAATCATAACATCATAAGTACCTTTCATAGCATCAGTTGATTTATCTTTTTTATTCCAATCAAGACAAATAGTTTGTGCTTTATTTTCGTAATTAATATCCTTCTTCAAGGTATATTGCAGTTTCTGACCATTCATATCAAATGAATAAATATCTTCTAAACCCTCACTTAT
>CAZMDE010000587.1:0-1675 GCA_964564355.1 uncultured Bacteroidales bacterium
TTATTTTAAGGCTCTGTTTTCAGAGCCTTTTTTTTGCAGATTTATGTCACCCTGATCTACGTCATCCTGAGCGTAGTCGAAGGAGTAATCGAAGGGTCTATTTTTTTCCCTTGTCTTGAACTAAGCGAAGCGCTCTCTTGAACACATTTATAAATAATGAAGTTTGTGAAAATACTTGTGTCTCTTTAATGTATTCCCATTACTTACTACTTACGACTTACGACTTTTTCTCAGTCAAATGTTAATTATAATATATCTTTACTTTTACAATTATTTTGTATTCAATATTTGATATCCGGTTTTCAAAACTATTTCAATTCGTAATTTATTCCAGCTCATCTGCCAGTGAGTATTCCCAGATAAAATCATTCTTTTGAAGAATCTTTTTTTTAAGTTTAATATAATATAAATCCTCTCTAGGGCTAATAGATTCTTTTAAGCCATTTTCATCCGTATATTCAAAATCTGTCACTGGTTTGTAGAGCCTTACCTCATAATTCCTGTAAACATCCTTTTCCCTCAGTTTAAGCTTATTGAAAATATTGTCTTTCTCATTCTTTACAGGCTTTGAAAACACATAACTGCCTTTGTTGTCCATCACTACTATCCCCTGGTTCAGAGATATTGCTGTTTGGTAATTCTTCCTTTTAAAGTATCTCCTCAGGTCATTAATTCTCTCATCATTAAGGCAGGGCTCTATCCTGTTATTTTCACATTTACACAGGTCAGAATTAACAACATAAAGCATAGCAATCACATTATCAGCATACTCCTTAATCTCCTTAATGTCATAACCCCTTCTGCTGTTTACATTCTTATTATCAATTATCGGGGTGAAAGCTAGCAGTTCCCTGCTGCCAATTTTTTCCCTTATATATTTATGAATCTCGATAAACAACTTATTATTTTTGCCATCAGGATGGTTTATCCATTCCATATCTGTCACAATTCCGTCATAGCATATATTAAGCTCACTAAGGTAGCCGGTTGCATCATCCACAATATTCCTGTAATCATTATAAAGCTTTATGAAATTCTTACTCCCATAACTGTCGAGCATCCACATGTAAATCTTCACATCGTGCGAATGAATGATACTACAGAACATTTTAAGGTTTCTGCGGCATATTTCATCAGCAAAATAGCTTTTTGTGAAAGGGTATTTTCTGCCAAGGTGAATGATTACCTTGTCATATTTTTCTGCAATGTTATTTGCTATCCTTTTAATTTCTGTCGAGTCGCTATGCCTGAAAACAGTGACAATGCTCGTGTCGAATCCAATGATTATTCCTTTTGGAGAACCAATTAAGGGCAAAATCATTATTAAAAATAAATATATAATCCTCATATAGTATTATACTGAAAAATTGAAGCCCCTGTTTCGTTTTAAATAATACT
The DNA here is from genome assembly GCA_964564355.1 of uncultured Bacteroidales bacterium. Taxonomy (GTDB): domain Bacteria; phylum Bacteroidota; class Bacteroidia; order Bacteroidales; family JAGODS01; genus CAZMDE01. The sequence goes on from CAZMDE010000587.1 coordinate 1,399, forward strand.
AATAGTAAATTTCAATGGAATTTATTTTTCTATTATCTCATATCTCCTCTCTCAACTAAGCGGAGCGTTATCATGAGTTTGGAAATCTCATATCTATTTTTATTCTTATCTTTGCTCCTCAAAATATAATTTAATTCTTTTAATGAATATATCTCTTCTTATTAAAGATTGGTTGCTCAGCCTCGGTATGCTGGAAACCTGGGCAATCTTGATTAAAACTCTCATTTTAGTTCTCATTGTTGCCTTATTTAGCTTTATAATTAATTTTATTACTAAA
>CAZMDE010000588.1:0-1660 GCA_964564355.1 uncultured Bacteroidales bacterium
TCCGCTGCAACAAAATCGGGGTATCCATTAGGATATTTAACAGTTTTACCTTGTTTGATAGCGTACCCTATGATTATTTTGGTTTTCGTGAAGGCGGATCGTTCCACCCCAAAGGTGTATCAGATGCTTTAGGACTTAAACGTGAAGATGTATCAAAGATAACATCTGTATCATTAAGTTCAGTTCGCTATGACGATGCCATCCCCTTGCAAGTGCGTGATCGCCTCGAAGAAATCTCAAACACCATCAACATGGTTGCTGGTTTTTTTGATGGTGATACTGAGAAAACAGTATTGTGGTTCAAAACACGTAATCCATTGCTAGGCGATATTTCTCCGAGAGATATGATTCGATTAGGACGCTTTGAACGATTACGAAAATTCATCATTAACGCAGCGATAAAGAAAAACCGCCCACAAGAACATGAAATTTCAAACATGGTTTAAATCTTGTGGCAAAGAAAACCCCGCTTATAACTTCTACACAACGGAATCAAAATCAACAACCTATCGGTATTCTTGAGCTAGATAGGTTTAGTCATACCGATATTAAACAATGGCAGACTCTCTCGAAAGATCTCGATGAATTAGAAGATACTATGCACTTCGCGCTTGAACCTGAACGCCGAAGATTAAGAGATGAACTAATTAATGCATTACAAATGCAAGAACCATTAAATCTTGAATTACCAAAGTGGGTCAGAATAGTTGATTATCGTTTCTGTCTTATGCCGCTTTCCAGTGCGGGTAGTTTGTTGGAATATGGTGGTAGATTTAATGCTGGCATTGATCTTAATCAAAACACTCTAAATCCATGGCCAGCACTATATTTGGCCGAAGATTATGAAACTGCTTTTCGAGAAAAATTTCAGATCAAATCAACAGATTTAACAAATGGCTTAAAGCCGGAAGAACTTGCACTTGAACATGGTCAAAGTCATGCAACAGTATTTATTTCAGGAAAAATCGTGAGGGTTTTTGATATGACTACAGCAAAAAATCTGGATACGGTTGCTAACGTATTGAAAAAAATTAAAATGCCAGATAAGGCTAAATCTTTAATGAAAAAATTAAGGATGAATTCATCAGATTATAAAATGGTCAAAAATGGACAAGGATTATATGATGCCGTATTGCGTAACAATTGGAGATTACTTCCTGTGCAATTTGGCTTACCAGCTAGAGGACAGATTTTATCGGAATTAATTAGAGCGGCTGATTTTGAAGCAATCTTGTATAAATCAACAGCAGGCTCTGGCAATTGTTTAGCTATTTTTCCTGACAAATTATCTGAATATTCATTCTTAGAATTAATTGGCCCTAATCCAAGTGAGATTACACACACTCGTCTGGATCACGTATCGGCTGAAATCTTATCAGGTTGGCATTACCTACCAAATTTCAACAGATAAAGCTAATGAATTGACTTGATGACTGGCAATCATCACTAATTCAGCTTGCATTAAATTGATACCACACACTCTCGTAAAGTTATGTTAATTTCTAGCGTTTTGCACCATAATAACACAGTGAGGCGTTGCGTTAGATTGTGTAAATATAATTCAATGCCATTAAATAATAAATTTTATCATTAAAATTCTTATATCTAAAATTTTATATTCTGGTTATAGTTGTTTAAGTTTGGTTTTAGCTGGCTTTAA
>CAZMDE010000589.1:0-1656 GCA_964564355.1 uncultured Bacteroidales bacterium
ATATTGCATACTATTTCGGGAAGTGGTGTTTTAAATTATAACGGCTGTAAATACTCGATTTGCAAAGGAGAAGTTTTTTTTATAAATTGTGAAATTGAACATAGCTACTACATAAAAAGCCAAAATCCTTGGGTTTTTAAATGGGTTCATTTTAATGGATTAAGCAGTATGTCTTATTTTGAAAAATTTATTCAATACAATAAATCGCCAGTTTTTAAATCGAAAAGCAACGAATCCAATGAGCTTTTACAAGAAATTATTGACATTAATTCATCAAATTGCGTTTCAAATGAATTACTATCATCTTTAAAAATAACAGAAATAATTACCTTACTTTTATTATACTGCCAATCTAACTTTCCCGAAATAGAGGACAGCTATTATCTTATAGACAAAATTAAAATATATATAAACAAGCATCTTACTGAAAAATTAACATTGGATAGAATTGCTACGCATTTTTCAATAGATAAATACTATTTGCACAAACAATTTAAAAAATTCACCTGTACCCCTTTAAATGAATATATAATAAATTGCAGAATGAATTTAGCCAAAGAAAAGTTGCGATTTTCTCAGCTAAGCGTAAAAGAAATTTCTGAAGCAATAGGAATTAATAACACCAGTCATTTTATAAATTTATTCAAAAAAAGAGAGGGCGTATCGCCATATCAATATAAAAAAACTTGGTTGAATAAATAATTAAAATTTCTTCTTTCATCGTTATTTTGTAAATTTTTTATTATTCACGAATAATATCTCTAATTGCTTCTAAATAGCCGTATTTATTAATTAAATCTGGCTCTAAATAGCTACCCTCTGTCCACTCATTCCATGCATTAATAGTAAACATTTTTGTGTTTAGTGAACTATTATCTAAATACTCTTTAACTGCCTTAACCGCTTTTTTAAATTCTTCAGGTGTGTTACCATCCATTATGCCGGTATATGGATATCCTAAGTCTTCAAACAAATCGCTCTGCGTTGTTCTTGGAGATGGATCCCAACCCATTGACACATTAGGAAAATATGGAATCTTATATTTTGTTTGATGAACCGGCAAATGATTAGTAGCCTCTTCTCTGATCTTTGAATATGAGGTTTGAGGAAAATCGGTTAAGGCGTGGTGGTGAAACCAAACATAAGAGGTTACACTGTCAAAACCTATTTTATCTAAAACTTCGTTAGTATCTTCAATCACTGTTTCACAAGGAAGAACTGTTTTTCCCCAAATAACTGCATTTAGATGAATCTCGCCAAGTCCTTTATCCCTTGTTTTTTGTCTGAATTCATCTACAGCCTGTCTTGCTTTTTCCATACTTCCAAAGCCTTTAATGAAATCTGAAAGGGAATAAATTGAAAAGTAATGTCCTCCATCAACTTTTAAATGTGAAGGGTGAGAAAAGTAGTTTTCTATTACGTAATCAGTAACTTTTCTAAAACTTTCTTCGGTAGTTGCACCGATTCTTAGGGTTTTATGCTTATTTACTCTCGAATCAGGGAAAATAGAAATCCAGTCATGATTTGCCCACATTAATGAGAAATTCATTTTGTCATTATTCTTAGCCTTTAAGAAACCCTCGTTTAAACATTTTTCCAAATATGGACCATCATCGTACCAATACCAGTCAAAAATAAATGTGTTCACATTATGAC
>CAZMDE010000590.1:0-1655 GCA_964564355.1 uncultured Bacteroidales bacterium
GTTCTTATAAATGATGCTTTTCTTAAAATGAATAAAGAGTTGGGACTTGAAACAGAAGTCATTGGTAAAAATTTAAAGGATGTATATCCATTTCTTGACAAAAAGGTTCTCAATCAGTATGATTTTGTTATGGAATCAGGGAAAGAATTTATTACAGAAGAACTGACTAATTTTAATGGTAAGGTTAAGTATACTGAAACAATTAAAACTCCGGTTTTTGAAGGACTTAATGTAATAGGCGTAATAACTACGATTCGGGATATTACTGAAAGGTATGATATGGAAAAAAAAATATTGACTGCTATTGTAGAGGCTGAAGAAAGAGAAAAAAAGCGATTTTCTGAAGATTTACATGACGGACTTGGAGCTTTGCTTTCAACCATGAAAATTTATGTTAATACTATACTTAAAAAGAAGAATCTGGAAGAAGCAAATGATTTGTTAACTCAGCTTAAAGAAATGATATTTGATGCAGTAGAAAGTACTCGAATAATTGCTTATAACATGGTGCCGAATGTTCTTGCCGATTTTGGCTTGGTAAAAACTCTGAAATCATATTGTGATAAATTTAATGCTTCACAGACTATATATATTTCTCTTGAAACAAATTATCCGGATAAGCTAAACTACAATGCTGAATTAAATATATTCAGAATTTTACAGGAACTTATTAATAATTCGTTTAAACATGGAGAGGCTAAAAAGATTAATATTAAAATGGAACTCATTGACCATAAATTATCTATAACTTATACTGATAATGGTAGAGGTTTTAATTTAGAAAAAATATTAGAAAATAAATTAAGGGGTTTAGGAATAAGTAATATATTTGCACGTGTAAAACTCTTAAACGGCACCTGTAAAATTGACAGCCAAAACGGTGAAGGTATGCGTGTTTATATTGATATTGTTAATGTTATATGATTTTTTGATTTATAATTCAATTTGCTAATAGCTATGGAAAATCAAACTCGTGTTATTATTGTAGATGACCAAAAGATATTTCGTAAAGGTATTTTGTTGCTTCTTATTGACATGCCCGATATAAAAGTTGTTGCCGAGGCTGCTAATGGTCAGGAATTAATCGAGTTACTTAAAACCAATAAGGTTGATTTGGTGCTTATGGATATCAAAATGCCTGTAATGGATGGTTTTGAAGCTACTAAAATTGCTATGGAACAATACCCAGAGTTAAAGATTTTAGTTGTTTCTATGTATGGTGAAGAAGAGTATCTTATTAATATGCTTGAATCTGGGGTTAAAGGTTTTGTTCTCAAAACTGTTGAGGAAGACGAATTGCAAAGAGCTATCAGAACTATTATGCAAGGGAAGAACTATTTTTCTCAGGAACTATTAGGTACTATTGCCAAATCTTTTATTAATAAAACTGTTGATAAAAAAGAAGAACTGGATATTGTTACTAAGTTAACACCAAGAGAAATTGAAGTTATTAAACTTATTTCCCAGGGATTTACAATACGCGAAATTGCTAAGAAACTTGATATCAGCTCAAGAACTGTTGACGGTCATAAAACAAATATTTTTGCAAAAACAGGTACTGAAAGCTCTGTTCAACTTGTTACTTTTGCTATTAAGCATAATCTCGTCAAGCTTTGATTTGATTTATTATCCTGTAAAGTCAATTGTTTTTTTAT
>CAZMDE010000591.1:0-1651 GCA_964564355.1 uncultured Bacteroidales bacterium
TTTATATAGAAAATCACAAATTAAGTGAAACCACTATTAAAATTAATGTATCAGGACTGAAAGATGGAGTTTATATATTAAAACTCCATAATCAAGATAAATCAAGCATAAGCAAAATAGTTGTGAAGCATTAACATTTTATAACAGCGGAAGCCGAAAAGCTGATTTAAAGAGTAGGCAAAATTATAATTTTATTTATTTTATGAAAAAAACTATACTTTACCTCAGGATTACTTTAATTTTTATAGCATTGTTCATTGCAATGTTTGGAAAATCTCAAACGTTTAATTGTGGTGACAATTTTATTGATAACAGAGACGGTAAAAGCTACAAAACAGTAGCTATAGGTAAGCAATGCTGGATGGCTGAAAATTTGAATATTGGTAATAAAATAAAGGGAACCATTGAACAAACTGACAATAGTATAATTGAAAAATATTGCTATAATGATAGCATAAAAAATTGCGATATTTATGGCGGATTATATCAGTGGTATGAAGCAACAGAAAAAACACAAGGGATTTGCCCAATGGGTTGGCATATACCAAGCCATAATGAATGGACCACACTTGAAAGAGCTGTTTGTAGCGGGAGTACCTGTGAAACTGATTTCCCTTACGACGAAACTACGCGAGATTATCAAGGATCAGACGAAGCCAATAAACTAAAGGAAGCAGGGAAAATTCATTGGAGTTCATCATATTCAGGAGTAACAAATTCAAGTGGGTTTACAGCTTTGCCTGGCGGGGACAGAGGTAGCAATAGTTTATTCGCAAATATAAGAGTGAGAGGATATTGGTGGACTTCTACCATATATCTACCGTTTTCATCAAATTCATGGCTAAGAGGATTAAGTGATATGTCAGGAGAGGTACTAAGGAATGACGAAAACAAATTTTTTGGATTTTCATTGCATTGTATAGCAGATAAAGAAACAACATTTATAGATAAAAAAGACAAGCTAAACAATAATATCAATATCAATCCAAATCCTGCGAATGAGAGAACAGTAGTAAATTATCAGTTATCAGAAAACAACAGGGTAAAAATTATTTTATATGACATAACTGGTAGGGAAGTAAAAGAAGTTATTAATGAAAATCAGACAAAGGGAGAGCATAAAATCATTATTAATAGTCAACAACTGGAAGATGGGATTTATATCCTAAAGCTCAATACTAACAATCACTCATTCAACAGGAAGATAATTGTTAAACATTAAAATATTTCAACCAGCGGTAGCCGAAAAGCTGATTTAAAGAGTAGGCGGAAAATTAAATAATAATAGAATGGATTTTGCAACTGCTACAAAATTAAAAGAGCTAAACAAGCCTTTAATTGGTAAGAAATTTATTGATTGTACTATAGATGATATAATTATTTATCCTAATCATGAAGATGCATTTAGGCAGTTTATGAGTATTTATGCTGATACTCTTGATCCTGATAAAGCAATATTACTTTTTACAAATTATGATTTACGTGTTGGTATAATTTTAGACAAAGGAAGAATAAGAACACAGGGAATATTGCTTCATAATGATATTATTAACATAAACGATGAAAGATTAGGTGCAATAACTGAAATTCCTTAATTTACCTTCGGTTGGCGCCCGGCTGATTCTCGTTTGCTACGAGTGCCTTATAGCTT
>CAZMDE010000592.1:0-1651 GCA_964564355.1 uncultured Bacteroidales bacterium
GTTTGCAAAAAAAAAATATGAAGATAATTGGCAAAACGTTGTTAAAGCAGCGCCACAAAAATATTTTATAAAAGATTCTAATGGTGTTGTATTGGATGAATGGGGATCAGAAAAAAAAATAATAGATAAAATTAAATCATGGAGAAAAGATAGTACAAAAGGATATACGTGCAATCAAGAACCTATTGTTAATTTTTGTATGAAATTAGAATGTCTTAAAAGAAAATATGGTGTTGGATCTGATAGAACAAGAATGTTTCCGCCCTTATCTAATTTAGTAAAAATAAATTATCCAGAACCAGAATATACTTTTAATGTTGAATTACCTGAAAGCAAAGGAAGCAAAGCAGTTAGAGCCAAGGATATAAAACAAATAAAAGATCAAGAGGAATTAAGAGCTTTAATAATGAAGACTGCAAATATTTTTGTAGCTAAAGTAAAAGGAGATGATTTTGAAAACGTTATTGCTAAACTATTTCCACCAGTGGAGATACATCAACCACCAAAAGGAACTACTCCTGATGAATTGTTACATGAGTATCTTCAAGAATATGTTAATGGACCTAAAGCAAAATCATATGCTTCTTTTAAATCAGGTGCTGTATTAATAGAAGATGGATATGCATATTTCAAGTTTGCAAACTTTTTTAATACTTTAAAAAACAAAGAATGGAAAGAAGGTAAAGAAAGAACAGCTCAAAGAATAAAAGAAAGGTATAAGGCAGAGTATGGAATTAAAAAAAGATTTCCAAAATTAAACAATGAAAGTGCTAACTACGAGGCGATAGAAGTTGTAAAAGTAAATTTAAATGTAAAAGAAAATGAGTTGATAAAAGATGTAGTGGAAACAGAAATAATAAAAATGAAAGGTAATAAGAACGTATTCTAATGATAAAGAAAGTATTAGGTCCTCCTGGAACAGGTAAAACAATGACACTGTTAAATGAAGTAAATAATTATTTAGTTAAAGGTGTTCCCTTAAATAAAATTGGTTATTTTGCATTTACAAGAAAAGCAGCTGCAGAAGCAAGAGATAGATTTTTAAATACACATAAAAATTATGTAAGATCTGATGTTAAATTTTTTCAAACACTTCATTCATTAGCTTTTCATACTTTAGGTATGAGTGAGGAGAATGTTATGCAACCAGTTCATTATGAACAAATAGGTAAAGAATTAAGTATAAGAGTTAATTATTATTCAGAAACAGATGATAGTGGTTATCTAAATTGTGATAATGAATACTTTAAATTAATTAATAAAGCCAGAATCAAAAATATATCTATTGAAGATGAGTTTAATACTAATGAATGGAGTAGAGAAATAGATTTTGAATTACTTAATCACATATATGTAAATTTTTTAAATTATAAAGAGTCTTACAATCTTTATGATTATACAGATATGATTACTCAATTTATTAATAACAAAGATAAATGCCCATCCTTTGATGTGGTTTTCATTGATGAAGCCCAAGATTTATCACCCATTCAATGGAAGATGTTTGATATATTAAATGATAAGTCAAAAGATATATTTATAGCTGGTGATGATGACCAGGCTATATTTGCATGGGCTGGAGCTGATGTTAATAGATTTATTGATCAACCGGCAAAAGAAGAAGTATTACAACAGTCTGAACGTATACCAC
>CAZMDE010000593.1:0-654 GCA_964564355.1 uncultured Bacteroidales bacterium
CTCCCGACGAATTCAATAAATCCTTTGTAATTATTTTACCTCCTAAGGTCGAATAATCAATAATAATTTGCTGTTCACCAAAGAAATACCAATAAGCATTAAGATAATTATAGGTTCCTGTAGCCCAATTACCATAATAATCCCCACCATCAACAACACAGGCTTTTATAACACTTTTCTCACCACTGCGCTGGTTCGATTTTAATATATCCTCTAAAGAAACATCTGTCGAAGGTTTAATATGCTCTGGAATTCCATTGTAAGGTGAAATGTTTGCTGTTATCAAATTATACTCCTTATCCGATGACTTTACTTCAAAGTTCTTCACAGCAATTGATGTAATGTTAACGGTTTCCTTTTTATTGGAGAGATATTTTTGTTCTAAATTAATTGCCAAATCAAAATCACCTTGATTAGTCATTTGAATTGATCTTGTTATTGTGTCACCGAAAAATATTGACGCATCAATTTGTTCTGGTGAAAAAATCAGTGAAGGCAGGCTGCCATTAACTAAAATGATCACAGGAATATTTAATTTTTGATGTAATGGATCATTACATATCAATGTAAGCAATTGATTATATATACCGGGTAAAAACCCACTCGAATTAACTACAGTTGAAATGTTTATTTGCTCTTCAGGATAAAGATTAC
>CAZMDE010000593.1:664-1642 GCA_964564355.1 uncultured Bacteroidales bacterium
TATTCAGGAACAATCTTAATACTTTCATCAAAATAATTAGAAAAATAGTTTTCTGATTTTTCTACATTTGCCCCAAATACTAGGCTATTGTTTCCGCTAAAAGACATGTCTTTTACTGAGTTACTAGTACTTTCTTCAAAGCAGTAGTATGCTTTTAAATTTTGCCAATAAAGATGTTTGGTTGATATTTTACTATCTCTCCAATCAAAAATAGTTCTAGGATCTAAAACATTATTCCATACCCTGATCTCATCAATAAGTCCCTTAAAAGCCCTGTTCTGATTAAACGACTCGCCAATCAGCAAATCATTTGTGCTGCTATTGTCAATAAATCCTGTTGGGGGACTGGGAGAAAATGATGAAACTTGTAAAATCCAATTAATATAAATTGATGATGTACTTCCATCAAAGGTCACTGCAATATGTTGCCATTTGTTTAGTTCAATAGAGTTTAATGTAGTATTTACAGTATAAGTAATGTTATTGATATCTACTGCAAATACTAAACTATGATCATTGTAACCAGTGTATTCGGTTTCGTGTAAATACAACCTCCATTTAGTTTTATCAAATATTCTCCCATACCCATAACCTGTATTCTCACCCCATCCTGTTGGATAAATCCAAACTTCTAAGGTAAAATTCTTAGTAAAGTTCAGATTTAAACTACGGCCACAGTTAAGATAATCATTTACTCCGTCAAAACTTAATGCAGAATTGATTAATCTGGTGGTGTCTTGTCTCCAATAAAGCATATCATGTCCATCATTTTTTAAACTTAGAGGGAAGATGATTGTATCTGAATTTCCTGTGAAATCAGCAAAAATCGAATCCGGTTCAACAGTAAACACAGGAAGTTTTTTAAAGAAAAATAATGCCCCAATATCACAAATTGTACTATCCGGGTCTTTAGGAAAGGCCGGGTTCCCTGAATTTATGCAAAAAGATGAAAATCTTAAATGAAAGTTTCCTGCAAGA
>CAZMDE010000594.1:0-1631 GCA_964564355.1 uncultured Bacteroidales bacterium
CTCCTCCATTTCCTTCCTTCCGTTTTATTTTTAATAATGCTATTTGAAATTCTCCTGGTTCTTCTGTTCTATCATAATAATCATTTGCAACATCAGTATCAAACTTAATAGTCTTTTCACCATTTTTAGGTAATGTTATTACATTCAATCCATCAACTTTTTTATTCATTTTAAACAAAGAAGGAAATCTTTTAGGATTGAAAGGCTTTTCATCAGTTTTTTGCTTAGGTGCTTTTGTGCCTTCTGTTTTAGTTTTTTCTTTATGCTCCTCAAGTTTAAGAGTGTTTTGAAGCAATTTGAATAATTCACTGTCCTTTGGAAGATTCTTTGCAAATGACTTTAAAAGTTCTGAAGTATCTTCGCTTTCTAAACCAATTGATTCTTTTCTCCTTTTGTTAATTTCTTCTAATTGACTTTTTCGTAATTTCTTCCCTAAATAATCTCTCAACTGATTTGATTCATCTCCTCCCTTCAGCCTATCCCTGGAAGCCATAAATAATTCTTCTCTGAAATCTGCCTGCATACCTGTGCAATCAACATGAATAAGAAGATAATCCTTGAGCAAATTAAATTTAAGAGTTCTTGTGATAAATTCACTTGTATAGTGTCCGTGTACCTGACCATTAACAGAGAATGTAACAGCCATGTTATTTCTAAAAAACCTATCTCCAATTATTTGTTTTGATTTCTTGACATCCCTATCTTCAAGTTTGGGCTTAAAAATATAGCAGGTTACTTTAGCTTTACCAAATAACTGGTCTTCATACGTTTCTGAAAAGAATGTGTCAACATATGAGTTTTTATCTTCCTCAAGCCTCTTTTTCAAACCGAAAAGGTCTAAATCAAGAACTTTATTATTGGGGTATCTTTCTTTCTTATCAACAGTCAACAATGGAAGAACCGGTTCAAAAAGATATTCATTCAGACTTTGATTTAAATCCTGTGCAAATCCTGAATACCCAGATGGAAACTGATAAGAATACAGTTTTATAATTGAACCGGTTTTAAATTTTCTGTTATGAAGTCTTAATTCCAGTTCATCAGAAATAAATGAAGGAATCTCTTTATTTATTTTAAAGTATTCAAAATAGCTAAACCTTTTTGAATCAACTGCATTACCAATTTTTCTTTGTCTGATAAGTGTAAACCCAAAATCACCGGTACTATCATATCTTTTAGAAGCAATAAGCTGATAGCGTTTCTTGCCACAAAATACTAAAGCGCCACTACCGCCCATATTATATTTACCCTGTACAAAATGAATATTTATTTTGTTACCACGAACCAATGAAAGAAAGGTATCTTCAAAATCATGCGGATGCTGACCTTCACCATTATCATAAATAATAACTGAAGACTGGCGGGGAGGACCATCAGCAACTATTTGTATTTCTTCTGATTGTTTTCGTCTATTGGTTTGTAAATCCCATTGTTTATTGTCAGGGAAAAACTTTTGAATTGCTTCATCCATTGAATGAGGAGCAGCAGAGGATTTTGGGTCAATGCCCGCCTCAAAACATTTCTTCATTAATAATGCGTCAATACAATTTGTCACTTTCTCAACAAGGGCGGCTATTGGACTGGATTGCTGGCTTCTGACAATGCCGATCATATTTTGATCACCACCCAGA
>CAZMDE010000595.1:0-1626 GCA_964564355.1 uncultured Bacteroidales bacterium
ATTGCCCTGAGTAATATTTAAGTCTATAGGATTTTGACCATTTGTTATCTTAAGAATATTGCTAACATAAGCCATAGTAAGAGGAAAACCATTTGTTCTTATACATCTTGCAGCCGCAGATGGAGACTGGCATTTAAGCTCATTTCCTGAAACTTTATAAGAACCTGAAAGATAATTTCCAAAATATATGTTACCTGCTGATCCTGCAATGCCACTTGACACTACCTCTAAAGTGTTATTTTTAACATCTATATTAGCATTTCCTGCGTCTGAAGTAAGAGCAAAACCTAGGTTTCTTCTAGTTCCTGTACCTTGAATGTAAAAATAATTATTTGAAATATCTACTTTGTATGCTTGTAGATTTTCAATTGCAAAGTTATTTGCACCATTCAAAGTAGTTATATGTGATCCTATTAGCTCTATATTGCCAGTTATAGTTCCTAAAGAAATACCATTTGCTCCAACAGAACCTATTCTTGACAATGAAATATTCATTGTTCCTGATGATATACTAATAGCACCTCCCGAGCTTGCAAAAACAAATGATCTATCCATTATCAATGTTCCTGAAGTAATTTCAATTCCTGTATTTGAGCTTGCTAATACAGTAGAATTATATACACTTACGTCTTGTGCAGATTGAATTGCTATACTACCAGACTGTATAAAACTGTCATAAATATTAACTGAAGAACCTGTCTCTACATAAACACCAACACCTTGGCTAGTAATTGTTCCATTGTATATAAATGGATTATATCCTGAATCTACTGTAACACCTGATGCATTTGCCCCATCACATCTTGCAGACCAACTACCGTTAACTGTACCACTTTCTTCAATTACCAAAGCTGTGCAATCATCTTCATTAATCAGCTCAACACCATACATATTTAATGCAGAACACCTGTTTCTAAGACATACACCTATCAAAAAGCTTGAACCACCTACATTTCTTCGGATAATCTTTCCATTATATATGTTATTTCTTGAGCCCCCACCTGTTGTTTCAACAGCATTTGTAGGGCCAGCTACGTCTAGTATATAAGAATAACCATTTAAGTTAAGGTCAACACCATTAGGTAATGCTGCCACTGTAGCTGTAGTTTCTGTTACATCAGTAAACAATGTGATAGTTTGTCCTGATACCGCTGCTGCACAAGCTGCAGGAAGTGTAGAGTAATAAGTAAACACTCCATTTGAATCTGTAATTCCAATTTTACCACTTGGTGTAACAGCTGTATTATCAATAGTAAAATTAGGATAGGTTCCCGTAATTCCAATATTAGTTCCGGCAGTTAATGTTACAACTTGATCGGGTGCAGCATTTGTAACTGTTAAATCAGTTGCAGTACTTGACAAAGAAATGCCTGTTCCTGCTGTAATTCCTTTAGTTGCAAGTGCTGGACCTGTTCCGTCATTTACAAGAGTTTCTGTTCCACCTGCAGAAGTGAGTGTTACTCCTGTTGTAGGATCAGTATTACTTATAGTAAAATTAGGGTAAGTACCTGTTACGCCAATCCCTGATCCAGCATTAAGTACTACTGTTTGGTCAGGAGCTGAGTTAGTAACCGTAATTGTACCACTACTTGTAATAGGATTTGTTCCTGCTAATGAAATACCTGT
>CAZMDE010000596.1:0-1626 GCA_964564355.1 uncultured Bacteroidales bacterium
TTTATGATTGTTTCAATATTACTTTACCCGGGACTTATATCTTGCAGAATAATATTACTACAAATACTACTTGTTTTACAATCAGTGCGGATAATGTTGTACTTGATTTAAGCGGTTTTAATGTTACTGGAGATAATTCTGGAAAAGATTATGGAGTTTATTCTACTGGAAGAAATAACTTGACTATTAAAAATGGAGTTATTCAATGGTTTGGAAGAGCTGTGCTTAATTCTTACGGAATTTATTTTGTTGGCGTAAATAACTCTATTATCCAAAATATTATTCTTTCTAATAATGGTTATGGTTTGGGTTTTGATTTAGGTTCGGGTAATAATGTTTATGATTTAAAATCTACCTTATCTGGATGGGACGGAATCTCCCTTTGGTCTATTTTAAATAGTAATTTTTATAATGTAAGTACTACGTTAAATGACGTTGATGGATTATACTCTACCTCTGGCTTAAACAATAGTTTTTACAATCTATCTTCCACTGCTAACGGCGGTAATGGTTTGAATATTTATTTAGATTTAGAAACTAGTTTTTATTCTTTAATTTCAAGTTCTAATAATCTGCAGGGTATTTCTTTAGATTCTTGTTCTAATAATACTTTCCTTAATTTAACAACATCCGGTAATGGCCAAGATGGAATTACTTTGGGTTTTAGTAGTAGTAATACTTTCTATAACCTTACTTCTTCTATAAATACTTGGAATAGTTTAACTATTACTTCTAGTTCAAATAACACTTTTTATTCAATAAATGCAGTAGATAATACTTACGGAGTTTATCTTACAACCAGTTCAAATAACACTTTTTATAATATTAACTCCACATTAAATACCTGGGAAGGTATTTATCTTGAACTTGGTTCTAATAATAACCGATTTTATGCTTCTTCTACTTATAGAAATAATTATGGAGTATATCTTTCTTCTAGCTATAACAATTCATTTAATAATCTTGAAAGTTATTCTAATAGTAATCAAGAGATTTATTCGGATAACTGGGCTAGTGCAACTGGAAATATCTTACGTTACAATAATTCTTTTGGAGAAATTAAATTTTCTCAATTAGTTTTAGATATTGATGGAGGGCATAATTTGACTTTCCCAGGAAATGTAATTGTAGCAAGTAATTTGGCTTATTTCAATTCCACTGCAGTTCCGGAATTAAATACTTCCGCAAATGTAACTTTGAGAAACTTACCAACAAACTTTGCTCATCCAATTATTTTGAAAGACGGAGTAGCTTGTGGTGGAGCTTGTTATAACTTTACTGACTTGAACGCTGGAAATGTAACCTTTAACGTTACTGGCTGGAGTAATTACAGTATTGCAGATAATCTAGCTCCGGGAATTACTGGAACTATTGTAATTAATCAAACTGGTTCTAGTGGCGGAAATACTGCTAGAGGGGATAATGTTACAGTAAATGCTACAATTATAGATACAGAAACTTCGGTTCAGGCTGCGTGGGTTACAGTATGGCAAAATGTTATTGGTGGACCAATCTTACTTATACAATACTTGCAGAACTTGTTTGGAAATATTTGGACTACTACTTTTGCTACTAATGGAAGTTTCAATTTAGGACAAGTTAATTATACAATTTATGCTAATGATA
>CAZMDE010000597.1:0-1625 GCA_964564355.1 uncultured Bacteroidales bacterium
GAAAGGTTAACTTTTTTAAATATAATAAATCTAAGACTTGATGACCTGATGGGTTTAACGGTTAAAAAGTTTAAATTAGAATATGAACAGAGGTCAGACATTGAAGAAATTGATATATCAGTCAGGTCAAATAATGCTTTAGATATATTTTGCATGAAAGAAATAATAGACAAAATTAATGCATATGAAAAAATCTGGAGGGGCACAATTGAAGATATTAAGTCGGAAATAGAAAAACTTATCGAGATGATTAAGAAGGAGGAGGAAGAAAATGATATTGACAAAGGGGAGAATAATGTTAGTTGGGAAGCGACTCCAACAGATTTATTAGAACTAATAACATCAATGGTAAGATGTAATGTTTTAAAAAAGAACGGAGAAAGGATTACCCGAACAGATGCAATTAAATTTTTTGAATATATATTTAAGATAAAAATAAAAAATGCAGAAAGCTTACTTTCCAGAGCTTCCAACCGTAAATTGATACAGTCACCTTTCCTTGAAAAGCTAAACGACGCTTTTAAAGATTACTGTAAGGAAAAAGACGAAAAAGGGTTCCCTGTAAAATAATTCTTTTTAAATAAATCATATTCAACTTGAATTCAAGTATAACAATCACATTTGTGATTGTCCAGACTTTTGTGTCGTAATTCTGAAAATTAAAGGCACTTGATGAAAATAAGCGCCGACAAAGAAGAAAATAGATTCTTCATAAAATCAGAATGACAAAAGTAATTTAAATTATAAACCTTTAAAAATTTAAAGTTATGGCAAAGATTGTTAAATCAGGCTTTGGACCTGAGTTTTATGGAAGAATAGGAAATATTGTAGTAGTAAGAGGCAGATACGGGAACTATGTGAAACCGTATGTGAAACAACATAATCCACAAACTACAGAACAAATGAGGGTAAGAACTGAGTTTTCAAGGATTCAGCAAATGTGGAGGTCATTGTCATACCAGCAAATTACAGCCTGGAATGAAAGAGCAATGGTGTGGGCAATAAGAAATAAAAAAGGTAAGGGCTACATGACAGGAAGACAAATGTTCTTACAGATGAATCTGAACCTGATACATGCCGGAAGCATACCAATACCGGAATGCCCGGATTACCTTGAGAAGCCAATGGAGCTGACTTATGTGAAGACAGAAATTGTCTCAAAACACGGGGCAGAAGACCTGATGCTGACATTTAAACCTAAACTAGATGACTTTAATGTTATCATAGTTTCTGCTACTCCTACGATGAAAGGGAGAAGCTGCCCGGATAAGAAATCATTCAGAATGATAGGGGTGATAGATAAATTATGGAACCCAGGGAATAAAGCAAAGTCTATTCTGAGGATGTGGGAGGAGAGGTTTCACTCTTCAATAGACAGGAACTCAAGTATAGGTTTTAAATTCCAGGTGATGGAGACAGTGACGGGGCAGGCGGGCAATGCAGTTTACTGCATGGCAATTAGCAATGATTAATTTGATAATTTGATAATGAAAAATATTAAACACTAAGTCACTAAGTGCACTAAGTAAAACACTAAGGGAATGAAGCAATTAAAGAAATTCAGAGAGGAAAGGGAGTTTGAAGATGAGCTGCAGTAGTCGGAAGTTGAACAGGAATCTTTGATG
>CAZMDE010000598.1:0-1623 GCA_964564355.1 uncultured Bacteroidales bacterium
AGTATATTAATATCATCTCTAATATGGATAGATCAGAAATGGTAGAAGGAAGATTTAACTTTGAAGTATTAGATAACGCTTCAACAATAGACTCAAGCGATGAACTCGACTTCTGAAATTAAAAAACTTGCAGAGTCTTATGATGAGCTAATCTTAAAGAGCTTGGGTTTTCAATTTATATCAGAAAGAGGGGTACAGCAAAATTGTCCTGTCCATAACGGAGACAATAATGCTGCTTTTTCTTATGACAGATCTAAGAACTGCTGGTCTTGTTTTACTCACCAGTGTCATAAAAAATATGGAAATGATATAATAGGTCTTGTTCGATCAATAAAGAACATGACATTTTCTGAGGCTGTTGAGTGGATAGGTAATGTAATAAATTCTCCTGAAATTAATTGCGGATATATACCAAAAGAAAAAAGGGATAATGTAAAACTGAATAATTCGGTTATAAGCGAATCCAATATTAAGAAATTAAAGGCTTTAGATAATATACCAAGCAAAAAATTTAAGACAGATACAATCAATCATTTTAATTGTGGAATAGTTAACGATAAAAACGTAATGCCTCAACATCACAGGGTGATGATACCTCTTAGAAATGAAGAGGGGCAACTAATAGGATTTTCCGGTAGAAGTATATATAAAAAGTGCAGCGAGACTGGATTTTTTATACCTTCTTGGTTAAATAAAAGCTCTCCATATATAAAAATGTATTCTAAATGGAGACACTACCCAAAAGGCCTCAATAAGAGTATTGAGTTATATAATTCACACGAGGCCAAGCATTGGATAGAAAGGGTGGGTTTTGCGGTTCTCGTGGAGGGTCCATATGATCTATGGCGAATGTGGGAATTTGGCGTCAAAAACTGCGTAGCAAGTTATGGTTGCAGTGTATCAAATGCGCAGATATCTTCTTTAATTAAATTTGGCGCAAAATGTGTAGGAGTTCTATTTGATTCTGATAAGGCTGGAGAAGAAGGCTATAATAAAGCAAAGATTTTACATCAAAGTAAAATTGACGTAGTCAAATTAATGCTTCCTAAAGATAAAGATCCTGCAGAGCTTACAGAGGATGAATACAAAAATCAAATTAAGCCGCAATTAAGCGTTTTAAGGAAAAGGTATGAAAACAAAGATAATTATCTTGACGGGCAAAGCGCAGAGCGGTAAAGACTCTGCTGCGGCTTTTATTATAGATAAGCTAGCTGAAAAAAATAAAACTGTTAAATGCTATTCATTTGCTGAATCTTTAAAGGATATTTGTCACAATATTTTTGGATTAAGTGAAACACAATGTTGGGGTTCTAATAAAGAGAAAGATACTCTAACTAATTTTAAATGGTCAGATCTTCCAATAAATAAAGAAAGACTTTCTGTACTAATGATTAGGGACAAAAAATATAAAAGCACAGAAGATTTTATGACGGCAAGGGAAGTTATGCAAGTATGGGGAACTGATGTTTTTAGGTTCTTTGATAAGGACTGCTGGGTTAGGTCTGTTTATAATAAAATAAAATATGACAATTTAGATTATGCCATAATAACAGACGCTAGGTTTGAAAATGAGATTAATTTTTTTAAAAACTATGATCACGTCACAATAAGATTTTTAAGAAA
>CAZMDE010000599.1:0-1622 GCA_964564355.1 uncultured Bacteroidales bacterium
AGAAATGAAAATATCTGGCTTACCCAGGCAAAGATTGCAGAATTTATTGATGTAGATCGTCCTGTGATTACCAAATACTTTAAAAATATTTTTTAAAGTTGTAAATTGCAGGAAACTTCAGTATGTGCAAATTTTGCACATACTGCCGATGATGAGAAAATTTATTTTTTAGAAGCTCCCACCCCAGTCACTTTTTACATTAATTCTTTTAATTCTTTAATATCTATGCCTGTACCTTTAGGCAGATCCTTTTTGTGAAATGGTACAACAACTCTTATTTTTGTTTCAGGTAAGTAGTAAATATGATGACTGCCTTTGACTCTATCCAGCACAAAACCTTTTAATTTTAATATTTTAATTATTATGGCTGATGTTATTGAAGGTAGTTCAGACATGCGCATTTAATGTTAATGTATATTCTAACATGTTTTCTTCTGTTGGTATCTCTTCGCCATGGGCTTTTAGGCTTTCAATATATAATTCTATAGCTTCTTTGGCATTTGCTATAGATTCATCAAGTGTATCCCCATATGTGATGCAACCGGGCAGAGAAGGGACAAGAACTGTAAATCCACCCTCTGGTTCTTTTTTTAACAATACCCTAAAATTTAATATCTTCATTTTTTGCTCTAAAATTACATAAATTTTTAATAATTATATTATGCTACCCTTTTAGCTAAAAGTAAAACATTCGAGAAGGTATCAACCATTTTTCCGACCTCAGGAAAATGGTCCAAAACTTCGTAGCCGCTGTTTTTACAGGCAATCATTGCTCTATCAATTACTTTTGCAAAATTTTCCCATTTATTATATTGCAGTACGCCTGACAACTCTCTTGCAAACCAAAATTCTTCACCATCTGGAGCTATATGTTTTATTTCTTCAAAAGTTTTATATTCTTTATCATTCAGATTGCTCATAGTTTTACCTTAATCTATTATTTGGTGGATTATTTTTAGGCATAACAGTCCCTGAGTAATATTTATTTCTTATTAAATATTCTTATTTATAAAATAAATACTATTTGGGACATTTTATCATAAATTCAATTAATTTATGATACAGAACGGTCCTGGTTATTGTGCTAACAGCAAATAATTAATGATATTTTTTTAATGAAAGGAATTTTTAAGCTTAATTATCTGTTTTGGTTAATATTATAGCGTGGGATACCTGACAACTTTATGGCAGAGTTAAAAATTTTCATAATTTTTGGTATGAGGTGTGTCCAAGCAGTGGGTTCACTCCTCTGCTGGCAATATTAATAAATAGCTAAAACTGTGCTTAAAAGAGGACCGTCCCCTATTTATAAAAGAGGACCGTCCCCTATTTATTGCTCAAGCTTCAGTTTCAAATCCTGAAGGCGGTTCTATATCAACTTCAATTTTAACTTTAAGTGCTTTACTATTACTGAGTTTCTTTAGGAACTGAGATGGTGCTTCAATTGTGATTAAATTTTTAAGAGTACCCGCTTTAATAAATGCTGATTCTATATACCTCCAGTAAGTTAGCTTTATACTAACTTACTGGTTATATGTCAAAAGATTTTTAAAAAGATCATCTAAGAATATAAGAAATCTTCATAATCCAATCTTTTTATCTTCTTCAAATCCAGCCAATAT
>CAZMDE010000600.1:0-1615 GCA_964564355.1 uncultured Bacteroidales bacterium
ATTTTACGAACAAAAGTATCAAAGTATGCTACAAGGATTCTCTATTGAACAAATGTGAAGAAGAAGACGAGATGAATATCAAGAAGGTTCACCTCAGATTCAAAAACAAGGTTAATTAATTAGGAGTTAATATGGCTATAACACAAGCAGTTGCAAATACGTTTAAACAACAATTACTTCAAGGCGGACATAATTTTACTGCTGGAACAGGAAATGTTTTTAAACTTGCTCTATATACTTCTGCAGCAACTTTAAGTTCAGCAACAACAGTTTACACTTCAACAAATGAAGTTGCTAACACTGGTCAATATGTAACAGGCGGTGGAGTTTTATCAAACGTATCTCCTCTTGTTTCTAGTGGAGTTGCATTTATAGATTTTGCAGATATATCTTTTACAGGCGTTACTTTAACTGCAGCAGGAGCTTTGATTTACAATACATCAAACACAAATGCGGCAGTATGTGTATTAGATTTTGGAAGCGATAAGACAGCAACATCTGGAACTTTCACAATTCAATTTCCAGCAGACACAACAGCGGCAGCTATTCTAAGAATCGGCAACGCATAATAGGAGTTACCTATTATGGCAGCAGGTTGGGGAATATTCGGTTGGAATACAGGTTCTTGGGGAAACCAAGGGGCACTTGTTGAAGTTAATAATCCATTAGACGTAGCTTGGGGAAAACAAACCTGGGGTTATGGATCTTACGGTGGATCAAATAATCTTCCATTATCTTTATCATCAGTCAATATTGCAATTGATAATGAAATTGCATTAACTGGTTTACAATTAAATTTATCATTAGGTGAAGTTCAAGCTTTTGGATTAGCTGAAGTTCCAGTTACTGGTCAACAATTAAATATTTCTTTAAATTCTGTAACTGCAATAGGAAGTGCTCAAATTGATGTAATAGGTCAACAATTAAATATTGCTCAAGGTGATGAAACTATAGATGTAAGTGTTATTGTTGATGGAATTGGTTTACAATTAAATTTATCATTAGGTGAAGAAAGTGTAACAGGAACAGGAAATGTTGATTTAACTGGTCAACAATTAAATATTATATTAGGTGAAGAAACTGTAGATGTAAGCTTTACAGCTGAAGTAACAGGAGAACAATTAAATATAACAGAAGGTGAAGTAGATCCAAGCCCTGATGCTACAGTAACAGGTATTGGAATGACTGTTGGTTTAGCTATTGGAACAGTAGTTATTGGAACAGGTAATGTTACATTAACTGGACAACAAATAAATATAGCTCAAGGTACTGCAATTGGTGATGCTAATACTATTGCAAGTGTTACTGGAATAGGTTTAAATACATCACTAGGTACAGTATTTGCAGGAACTACTTCTGTTATCCCTGTTACAGGAAATGGATTGACTATAGCGTTAAATAGTATAAATAATCAAATCTGGACTGAAATAAATACCGGAACTGATGCAACTTGGATAGAGATTGACACAGCCGCTTAAATTTAATAAAATAACAAAATAAGGATTAAAATTATGGCATCAAGTTATTCTACAGACCTCAAACTAGAGATACAAGTAACTGGCGAAAACGCTGGTACATGGGGTGATATTACAAATACAAATTTAGTTATTCTTCA
>CAZMDE010000601.1:0-1614 GCA_964564355.1 uncultured Bacteroidales bacterium
CCTGTTGGTGATGGATATTAAAATAATTTATTAACAGTAAATTATTTTAATGGTTCTGTGAATCAGGGAATTCCTGTCATTAATGGGCAACCTGCAGATTTTAGAGTAGTTGAATTGTCAAATGCTATTTTCAACACGGAATCTATTAATGCAACCAACTATCACTGGCAGGAGTCATCCGATAATGCTACAACTTGGCATACTTTAACTGATGGGATTAGATATTCGGGAGCATTGTCAGCAATATTAACTGTAAATTTAGTTCCAGTCTCCTTTAATAATTATAAATATCGTTGCTCTGTTTTTAGAGAGAATTGCCAGTTGTATTCTGATATTGCTACATTGAGTGTCGATTCTGTCAATGCAATACCGATCATCCGGTCAAATGATTTGGTCATACAAGTTACGCCTAATCCATTCTGCAATGATATAAAAATATCGTATTTTGTTCCTGAACCAGGAGAGGTGATTATTGATTTATACTCTAACCTTGGAAAAAAAAGTTCTCTTATTAAGGGAGCTCATGCTAAAGATCAATACACAATTGATCTGAATTTCGTATATTTGCCAATTGGTGTTTACTATGTTAGATACAAAGTTGCTACCAAAAAAAATATTTTAGAAAGTTTCGTAAAAATAGTTAAAAGTTGTCGGTGATTTACCAGTCTGAATTACTGGTCAACTTAAATGAATAACTAATTTTAATAATTATCAAGATGAGAAAAATTACTTTTTTAATGCTTGTGTTTATGATCCTTGGATTATATTCATTTGCCCAATATACGGCCACTCTGGCAAATAGGACTTCGAGTCCCAATGATACTGTTAAAGTTAATCTTAGTGTAACGGGGTTTAACAGTATTGCCTCAATACAATTTTATATTCAGATAGATCCTGCTGTTCTGACCTTTCAAAATGTCACTAACTTTTCTCAACCAGGTTTGATGGTTGGGTTTATTAATGGAAATACTGTTACCATGGTATGGACTAATCCGAGCCCAAAGAATTTTCCTAATGGCAACTTACTCACGCTTAATTTTGCTTATCATGGTTTAGCTAGTCCTGTTTCTTTTATTCCTGGCAGTTGTGAAGTTGTAAAACTTGTTGGTGGGGTACCGGTGGTTATGTCAGGAACTTTTTCTAACGGATCTGTTTCACCTTTTATGGGGAACGTTGCCAAGGCCAAGTTGGATAGTGTTTTAAACGTTTCACTTGGGACTGTTGCAGTTCCTCTGAAATACACCGGTTATGGAAATAATGTTGGTGCAATCACTCAACGTATTGCTTATGATCCTGCAAAGCTTTCATATATCGGAGTTTCTGGCTTTGGAAATCTGTCATCCGGTTTTATTGCAAATGTTTCTGGTGGAATTATTACGATTACCTGGACAAATGCTGCCGGTAAGAATATTAATTACCCTGCAAGTTTCTTCAACATTAATTTCAGTTATACAAATGCATCGCCTACGAATGTAACATTTAGCACAGGTTGTATTATTGAAACTGTAAGCCCTGTTTCGAATATACCTGTCAGTTATTTCAATGGATATGTTGCTCCTCCGCCTGTAATTACATCATATGCCAGCTTAGCACAGGTGGTTGGTGGTATTCAGG
>CAZMDE010000602.1:0-1607 GCA_964564355.1 uncultured Bacteroidales bacterium
TTTCGAGTTTAGGGTTGACATATTCCTTAATTCTCACAAGCTCGCCTGCTTTTTTTTTTTTTTTAATAAAATGATTCAGATTCCTATATATCATTTGAGGTTAATAATTCGTTTATGATACAAAAGTAAATTATTCAAAGGTAAGAATGTTTTTATTTGTTAAAACATTTAAAATTTTAACCTCAAAGTTACACGAAGTATAACGCTAAGTTTCGCTAAGGAAAAAAGGATTAAATGGAAATAAAAAAAATATCGTTGCCAGTGCTTGAGATGTCATGTGCATCGTGTGCGGTAAATGTTGAGAATATTCTGAAGCAACATGAAGGAGTAGTTAATGCATCTGTCAATTATGCTAATCAGTCTGCATTTATTGAATTTGACACAAAAACAACCAACCTGAATGAGCTGAAGAAAGCAGTTACAGGAATAGGATATGATATTATAATAGATGAAACTGAAGAAAAAGAGGAACAGTTAAAAGACCTTGAGGAAAAAAGATTTAAGGAATTAAAGATTAAGGTCATTATTTCATTTATACTATCAACGCCTGTTTTTATAATTTCAATGTTCCTTCATGAATTAGGAGTTCATAGTTCGGAGTTCGGAGTTATAAAGAACTGTATATTGCTAATTCTTTCATTACCTGTTCTTATTTATTGCGGAAGAGAATTCTTTGCAAATGCATTCAAGCTGGCTAAGCATTTTATGACAAATATGGATACGCTTGTTGCATTGGGCACAGGCATAGCATTTTTGTTCAGCGTATTCAACACTATTTTTCCTCAATATTTAATTAAAGCAGGCTTTACTCCTCATGTTTATTATGAATCTGCTGTAATAATCATTTCGTTCATTTTATTAGGACGTTTTTTAGAAGAACGGTCAAAATCAAAAGCTTCATCAGCAATAAAGAAACTGATTGGCTTACAACCTAAAAACCTGACAGTTTTAAGAGATGGAAAAGAACTACAAGTTTCGATTAAGGAAGTTAAGCTAAATGACATTGTTCTTATCAAGCCTGGAGAAAAAATACCTGTTGATGGTAAAGTTTTAAAGGGTAATTCATTTGTAGATGAAAGTATGCTTACAGGGGAGGCAGTGCCAGTGGAGAAAACACCTCACCCTAACTCCTCTCCAAATGGAGAGGGAAATAAAGTATTTGCAGGAACAATCAATCAAAAAGGAAGCCTTGAAATAATTGCCCAAAAAATAGGAAAGGAAACCGTACTTGCACAAATCATAAAGCTGGTGCAAGAAGCACAGGCAAGCAAACCCCCGATACAAAAGCTTGTGGATAAAATAGCAAGCGTATTTGTAACGGTAATAATAATTATTGCATTAATTACATTTATAACCTGGGGCTTTGCTCTACATTCGCCAACCCTGGCTTTTCTGAATATGATAAGCGTGCTTATAATAGCCTGCCCCTGCGCCTTAGGACTTGCAACTCCGACAGCTTTGGTAGTAGCAATAGGTAAAGCCGCAGATAAAGGAATAATTATCAGAAATGCTCATGCTCTTGAAATAGCTCATAAGATTGATGAAATTGTATTTGATAAGACAGGGACAATAACTATGGGAAGGGCGGAAATAACTGACATCATTGA
>CAZMDE010000603.1:0-1602 GCA_964564355.1 uncultured Bacteroidales bacterium
GACTCTGTGATTGGTGATAAATCAAACTTCCCGATTAACACCGATTTTCTTACAGCAATGAATTCGCATTATTTTCTTGGAGACATTGGTTAAATGGTAATCGTTTATAAATGTACATCGGTACATAATATAAACCTAACTTAAAATATTTTTCAAATTAATTAACTAAAATGAAAGAAATAGATAAAACAGTGATTTCTGGTGGTTTATATGGTTTATTGATAGGCGATGCTGTTGGTAGACCATATGAATTTAAATCGCCTAAAGAGATACCAATATATAATGAGATTGATATGTTGCCGCCTAAAGGATTTAACAGCACGTATTCAAAAGTACCTTTTGGCACTTGGACCGATGATGGCGCTCAGGCATTAGCATTAATTGATAGCCTATTGCAGATTAGAGGTCTTGATTTAAATCATTTTTCACAGTGTCTTTGTGATTGGTTAAAACATGGTAAATATACGCCTGATGGTATTGTTTTCGATTGTGGTATTCAGACATCAACAGCATTGAATCGAATAATAGCTGGTGTTTCTGTTTTTGACGCAGCTGGTCGAGATGAATATAGCAACGGGAATGGTGCGTTAATGCGAGTTTTACCCGTTGCATTATTTGAAAGAGAAAATATAGAAACATTGATTGAAATGGCGATGGAACAGTGTATTCCTACACATGGGCACCCAAGATCAGCAATTGTTTGTGCTCTCTATTGTTTAATGGCAAACCATTTGATTAAAGAAAACACTTATATCAATCCTGATCTTGCTGCGGAGATACTCATTGAGTATTTAAGTTTTGAGCAGAAGTTAGAATTGGATAATATTTTATCCTCACCTTTTCGAGATAATCCCACCGGTTCTGGTTATGTTGTAGATTCACTTTGGAGTGTTAATTTTGCTATGCAGCAAGCAGATAATTTTAGAGACGTTGTACGTAATGCCGTAGCCTTAGGAAATGATACTGATACAACGGCAGCTATAGCAGGTGGTTTAGCTGGGCTGAAATATAATTATGATGGAATACCAAGTGACTGGATCACTCAACTAAGAGGAAAAAATCAAGTTAATTTATTGTTGGATAAATTATTTTTTATTTAATGGAGAGATGAATAAATTCATGAATCCGATCAGAACTAGCGTTACTCATCCATTAATAGTTAATGATATTAATCTTGGTTGCTATACAAATTATAAAGGTGTAATTGGTATGAGCTTTTGTCCAGGCAAGCAGCACCTTAGTGGATTTGGAAACTATGCATGGGATAGAGATTTAATTGCTGACATGGCTGTTATTGATCATTGGGGGGCGGATATATGGCTTAACTTAATGGAAGATAACGATTTGAAAGCAGTAGGTTTCGAGCCTGATGTTTTTTGTCAATCGATTCAAAATGAAGGATTTGAATACCTGCACTTCCCAATTGTTGATGGTTTTATTCCTGATCAAGCATCTAATTCTATTTGGAACGAGCAATTAAGCCCCTATCTGGTTAAAAACTTAAAAGAAGGAAAAAAAGTTTTTATTCATTGTCGTGGAGGACTTGGTAGAACAGGATTAATCGCTGCAAAATTACTAGTTAATTTTGGAGTTTCGCCACAA
>CAZMDE010000604.1:0-1602 GCA_964564355.1 uncultured Bacteroidales bacterium
AGCAGAAACGGACGATAAAAATATCAATGCCTACACCATATATGGTGAAAAAATCCCTGCCTTAGTGAGCAACGGCAATATTTACGGAGCACAATTTCACCCCGAAAAAAGCAGTGAAGTTGGGCTGAAAATTCTTAAAAACTTTTGCGGGATAATATGAAAAGGAAAAATAAGATGCAACTGTTTATAGCATTGGTAATAGTTTTATGTTTCTCTCTTTTTGTTTATATTGAGGATAGTAATTTAGAAATAACAAAGTTTGAGATTAATTCGAATATAAAAGGTGAAATTAAAATTATTCAATTATCTGATTTGCACAGCAAAGAGTATGGCTATAACAATGTCGTGCTACTTGATAAAATAGCTGCAATAAAACCCGATATGATTGTTGTAACCGGTGATATGGTTGATGAAGATGCGAAAAAGATTGATGATGTTATCAACTTTTTGAAAAAATTGTGTACAGCTTTTCCTGTGGTTTTTGTGGCAGGAAACCACGAACACAGAACAGGCAGATTTGAAGAAATTATGAATAAGTTAAAAGAAAATTCGGTTTTTGTTCTTGAAAATGAAATCTATACGCAAACTGTTAAAGATAATAAAGTTAATATTTTGGGATTGGATGAAAATCAAGGTTCTAAAGATGATTATGAAGCAATAAATAAAGGAAAATATGACTATAAGGATAACAAAGTTTATTTTAATGAGCTATCAAAAAAAGAGGGATTTAAAATAGTATTATCTCATTATCCTGAAAATTTTGCATTGATTGGAGATAAGTCATATAATCAATTTGATTTTGATGTAATGTTTTCAGGACATTCCCATGGAGGGCAATGGAGATTGCCTTTTATAGGCGGTGTGATTGCTCCGGGGCAGGGTTTTTTTCCGAAATACTATCAAGGGATTTATGGCGATAAGCCTACCCTTATAGTAAGTAGAGGGCTTGGAAACAGTGCTTTCCCGTTCAGAATATTTAATAATCCTGAAATTGTGATTATTGAAATAAACTAATTCCTATAACTACTTTACAATTTTAACTGTTTAAATAATATTCTAACTAAATATTAATCATTAAAATAATATAATCTTAAAACATTAATAAAGATATCCCCAAGCAGAAAACACAAACTATTAATTTTCAGAAGACTTTTTTTCTGCGAATTTAATCAATTTAGCTTGATTTTCAATCAGCATATCAATTTTATTATGCAAATCTTCGATTATTATCTCTGTCTTTAAATTAACTTTATAATCATTTTCTGCCCTGATTCTGTCTTTTTCTTCTTGTCTATTTTGGCTCATCATAATAAGAGGAGCTTGAATAGCAGCCACACAAGAAAGCGCAAGATTTAACAAAATAAATGGATATGGATCAAAAGCTTTAACTAGCATTAGTATATTTAGGCTAATCCAAACAATAATAATAACGCAAAATATAGTAACAAACGTCCAGCTACCAACAAATTTAGCTAACCTGTCCGCTGCTTTTTGCCCAATTGTGTCAGATTGATGCTTAGAAACGTTTTTATCAGTTGTAACTTTTTTATCCAGAAGCAAGTGTATTATTTCGTCATCTGAAATATCAGCTATTATTTCGCT
>CAZMDE010000605.1:0-1599 GCA_964564355.1 uncultured Bacteroidales bacterium
GGCAGATGGAATATTAATTTGAGTACTGTTGAAAGTTATAGGATAATTAGCAAAATAATTTGAAGCATTACTAGTTTTCCACGTAGCAATACAACCGTTATTTTCAAATATATATGCAATTCTTAAATTTGATAAGTCGTTAAGTATTTTATTTTCAGTATCAATATAATTGAAACTTAAATAATACATATTTAACGGGCCTCCATAGCATTCATCATATTCTCCATTATTTGAAATACCACTTACAGTAAGTTCAATAGGAGTGGCGGGTAAAACTTTTCCTGTCAGTGTTTTTTCTTCAACAAATCCTTCTTTAGATACTCTGATGTTGTAACTGAAGTTTTCCTCATTGCCTGAAAGAGACTTGAACTTAACTGATTGCCCAACATTTCCTTGAAATTGAACATTAGAGTTTGAAATGTTTGATATTGAAATCTCATTTGTGGCTAAGGTGGTTGGTTCTTCGGTATTATTGTAGGTAGGGAAATTGCCAAAAATTGCTTTCAGTTTGTCCCAATACTCTCTCAAAGATGTCATTGCACTGATAAAATACCCGCTACCTGAATTTACGTTTCCATCATTTGAAGTTAAAGAACGGAATTTTGGTGTCAGATTAAGGCTTGTGCTTATTTGGTCTTGAAAAACTTCAGTTGTAGCTTGAAATAGTGCCTTGCTAAAAATCCAATTTGCCTTCAAAAATGGTAATAGTGAGTGTTTAAAATGCAGCCCAGCAGGCCTTACTTCAGTTATCAATAAATATCCTGCCATTCCTAATGGCAATGAAATTCCCACCGCCGTTAATCCCCATGCTGCTGGGCCAAGTACTGATGTATTGTAAGCAATGCCTGCCATTACACCTGCCATACCCATCATTTTTAAGAACTGTATCGAAGAGTTTTTTAAACCGACCGCTGCATCGCCAAGGTTCGTGGCTGTACAACCATAAAATGACTTAAAATCTGTTGTAGGACATTCAGACTGTTTTGATTTAGTTGTTGGAGCATCAAGATTTGCAAATGTGCTATTGGAAAATGACTTGAAGATATCTTTATTGGCCTCGTAAAAAAGAGCAGTCTGCCTTTTTTCATCAATCGATAACGAATTAAATAAAGCTAATACTTCCTTTTTATATGAGTTAAGACTGTCGATTTCAGCTAACTCATCGGTGGTTGTGGGATTTAATACATCGACTTGTATTTCAAAATTTTGGAACATTTCTGCAACAAGCTGATTTGCATCCACCTCTTGAGTTTTACTAACATTAAATTTAATATTTACCAAATCAAAATTGAGTGTAAACTCCCCCTCATTCACATCTGGGACAT
The DNA here is from genome assembly GCA_964564355.1 of uncultured Bacteroidales bacterium. Lineage (GTDB taxonomy): Bacteria > Bacteroidota > Bacteroidia > Bacteroidales > JAGODS01 > CAZMDE01. Next base: position 1,326 of record CAZMDE010000605.1, read on the forward strand.
AAAATGTTAGAGTTGTGTCGGACGTTTTAAGCAGCTCAATCTCTATAGTTCCAAAGGTTGCTAAGTATTTAGCAGAAAGATTACCATTAGTCTTGAGATTTATTATTTCATACGTTCGAACTTCCGTTTTTTCTGCAGTAATATTAATATTGATAGGCGGAATAACAGGCTCTTCTTTTTTACAGCTATTAAGTACAGGTAGGCTCAAAAATACGAAGACCAGAAAATTAAGTGATGTGGATTTGTAATTTGCTTTATTTCTCATTTGTCAATA
>CAZMDE010000606.1:0-1591 GCA_964564355.1 uncultured Bacteroidales bacterium
AGATAAGTTTTTTTAGGAATGGTTACTTCGGTTACTTTTGAATAAACACAACAAAGAAATAATGCGTCAGTACAATTATCTACCGCTATCGCATAAGGTGCATCCGCATACTCGGCAACTTCTTCCTCAAACATTTCAACTATTTTATATGGATTGTGTTTCATATTGATAATTAACTATTTTACAAGGGCTACCATAAGCAACCACATTATTTGGAATATCTTTGGTGACTAATGAACCCGCACCTATTACCGTATTATCTCCTATCGTAATTCCGTCAATTATATTTGCGCCAATACCTATTTGACAACGTTTACCTATGGTTACATTACCAGCAATATTAACACCTGGATTTATTGATGTGAAATCTCCGATAGTCGTGTGATGACCAATTGATACGTGTCTGTTTATTGTGACAAAATTACCTATTGTTGTGTGTGCAGCAATTGATACTTTGGGATTAATTAATATTCCATATCCAAGTGTACTTGTATGTGAAATATCTAATCCTTTGTGAATAACATTAATGAATTTATTTTTATTAGGGTTCAATGTTTCTAAAATTTTAATTTTATGTTTAGGTTGATAAACTCCTAAAACGTACAAATCATAGTCATCAATGTTGACCTCATTTAAAACCTCAATATTAAATTTATTGTGGTCAAATGAATTTAATATTGGTAAATTTAAATTATTATACACAACAATACCTTTTAAATTAAGTGTTGAATAAAGATTGTCTAATATCATTGTAATGATATTGTCTCCCTTACCTAATACTAATATTTTTGTTTCCATATCCTAAATCTCTTAGTTCTTTTGATGATAAAATTTCCAATTCCATGTCATTCATAATGTTATTAATTCTTTTTAATAGTTGTGTGTTAGTTGTCTTCTCCTTATCTTTATAATATAGATTATCTTCTAAACCAATTCTAACTCCGTCTGCTTCAAGTAACCCATAAACATTACTCCTCAATTGTTGTGAACCAATACCACCAAAACATACTTTCGCATTGTTAGGTAATATGGATTTAATTGAGGCTATTGATTGAATATCAGATTGTGAATTGTATATGTTACCTAATATTACATTTATATAATGTGGTTCCTTTAAAATATTCTTTGTAATTAAATAATTTGTGTAGTTAATCATACCAGAATCAAAGCATTCAATTTCAGGATTAACTCCATACTTTTCCATTTCATTAATTAATGATAAAATCATATTTGGTTCATTAACCGACACACCCGTTGGAAAGTTTAATGATGACATCGTTAATGATCCCATATCAGGATGTAGTTGTAGAACCTCAGTTCTTTTTTCTAACTCAGGAAAGTTTCTACCTGTTAATGAAACACAAATTAATAATTCAGGACAATGTTTTTTTATCCCCTCGATAATTTTAGAGTAAACTTCTTTCTTATATGTATTCTTTAATGTTTCTTGTTCTCTAGCATGTAAATGAACTATAGATATACCTAATTCATTTGCTTCATGAACCTCTTCAATTATCTCATTTGGTAATAATGGAGCATAAGAATTTTCACGAGTAGTTTGAGTACCTGTTGGTGTGAAATTAATTATTTT
>CAZMDE010000607.1:0-1567 GCA_964564355.1 uncultured Bacteroidales bacterium
AACTCTGTGTCTTCTCTATGTTATCTGTGACTCCGTGGTAAATTTTCTTGCCTAAATTTGTGGAAAACAGTAACAAGTTGATTTTTATGAATAAATCAATCCACAGCACAAAAAGATTATTCATTTTATTTTATAATAACCATCTTCTTCGTCAATCTTATATTATCAGCACATAGAGTATAATAATATATGCCATTTGATAATCCGGATGTATTTATCGTAATACTATGAACACCTGAATTCTGTTTTCCTTGCTTGATGTTTTTTATTTCTCTGCCTGATATATCAGTAATTTCTAAGGTAATATTATTAGCTTCTTTTAATTCATAGCTAATAATAGTTGAATTGTCTGAAGGATTCGGGATATTCTGGGCTAGCTTATTTGTTTTAACCGGGTTTTTAGTTATACCAGGCCATGGATCTAAACTAAGATGCAAGTCTGCAATTATATTATCAAAATGAAATGGTATTGGAGTATTAGGAAAAGCTAACCTAGGTTTATAAAAGTTATACCAATCACTCGAAGGTCTTAAAGATTCTGTTGTTAGGAATTGAGACTGATTGTATTTCCGTTTCTCATATCTTGGGTATTGAGGCACATTACCCCCCTTTTCTTCGTAACCAAAGAACATGAAGAAATTTAAATCTTTATTTAATGTATCCTGAAAAGGTTTCCAGGAGTAACCTGGTATAAATCGAACTGTGGCAACTGTTACAAATTTTCTTAAAGCATAATAGGCAGCAGATGCGAATATTTCTTTAAGGCGAACTCTTCCATTGATAATTGCTGTAGTATCATAATTGCTAAGAGGAATTTTAATTGTTCTGAATATAGTTTTTCCTTCCTGAAGTAAATAATTGAGATATTCATCAGTTTCTATAGGAAGAAAATAAGTAGTATCAAATCCCCAATTAGCAAGCTGTCCTGTTAAATAACTTACATACTTATCTTCATTTAATATCAACTCTATAACAAGAGTGTCAACAATTAATGGGTCATGTATATTCCTTACGTATATGTAGGGAATCCCTACTGAATCAATAAAGTAATTAAAATACCTGTTTGTTATGTTAAGCAGTGCGTCGTCATGAAAAATTTGATCTGTTGGGTCTAATACGACTGCAATAGAATGATAATAAGGAGGACTATTAACATTTTGATATTTAATAATTACAGTTGTATCAGGGAAAAGATAATCATAAAATAAATTATCTAAACTTCTTCCTGGAAAATATATATCCTGCATTGTTGTTGCATAATTATACCACCTTGTCCAACTACTACGAAAAGCTATTTTATTTTGGAATATCTCAGGATTTAGAATTTTCAAAGATGTAGAATCATAGTTAATAGAATGATCTGATTTATCTGTTTTCTTTTCCGAATTAATAATTAGGTTTTGAGCAAGTAAAAACCCTGTAAAACTTAATAAAACAATTAAAATGTAAATTCTTTTCATAGTGTTGGGATTTAAAGGCAAATATACACAAATTTCATATAATAATTGCTATTAAAAATATTTTCACTTTTTTGTAAAAGTAACCGCAAAAATGACTATATTCGCAA
>CAZMDE010000608.1:0-1553 GCA_964564355.1 uncultured Bacteroidales bacterium
ACTGTTAGTAGTGATCTTCTTTTCTATAATGAAGAGAATTATACTTATTTCTTAAAGAGTATTTATTTATATCTCAATGATTATATAGATTTTTATGCATATTGCCTTTTACCTAATCATTTTCATTTTTTAATAAAAGTAAAGGAGTTTCAAGAACAATCAAGACATGACATGTTTTCAAAATATGTCATATCTATGTCCGAAGCATTTAGAAGTTTATTCATTTCTTATTCAAAATCTATCAATAAACAAAATGACAGAAAAGGCTCATTATTTATCCGTCAATTCAAGAGAATTAAGGTTGAAAATGAGAAATATTTAATCTCACTGGTTTATTATATTCATTTTAACCCTTTACATCATGAAATAACCACTAATATCGAAACCTATAAATGGAGTTCATATAATAGTTTGATAAGCAATAAACCTTCAAATCTTAAAAGGGATTCTGTTATAGAATGGTTTGATGATAAAGAGAATTTTATTGCTACACATAAAACGCAGAAAGATATTAGCTTAATTAAACATTTATTGATAGATTTGGAAGGATAGATTAGACATGACATATTTTCAAAATATGTCATGTCTATAGGTGGTCTCTATAACTTTATTTCCATATCCCATATACCCAGAAATTTTGGGCTAAAGCCCTAAGTTTGTTGTTTTCTAATCCCCCGCCCTAAAGGGCAGGGTAAGTCATTTAACCTATTACTTTTATTTAGCATTTTAATAAATTATCTTTAATCAATTTTCCCTTATACAGTTTTTAAAAAGGATGTTCAAATGAGAGGTAAAAAAATATAGGCGTTTGTACTGTTTGTGAATGCAGGAATGTAATAGGAACCGAAATTCCGGGAACTATCTGTAATTTATTAATGTTTATGGCATACCTTATGCCTGGGCTTATTATTGTTTGATTAGTGTACTTAATATTTTCGTCAGACTGTATATTTCCATTATAATAAGTAAGGGATTCAAGCATAAAGTTTATATCTGAACTTAAGAGATAAATTATACTCAGTCCTGTATAAAAATTAAAAATATCTTTTTTAATAATCTTATTAGTACTTTCATTACTTGCTTTGACATTATTAAGAAAAGTTGAACCTATATTAAAATGTAAAGTAAAATGTTCAGCAATTCTCTTACTTACCGATAAGCTAACCTGAATACCCATAACTCCACCACCTAAACCCTTGTCTTCATTCCCTGTCGGAATTATCAGCGAAAGCCTTGGTGAAACACAAGCCCAGTCTTCTTCATAGAACAACTGGTAACGGTAGTTGAGCATAAAGTCTCCTATCCCGTTATACATATTTGAGTTTAAAAAAGAATAAGGTATTGTATAGCTAAGTTGATGTTTGTATCCAATCATTGGCCATTCCTGTGTGAATGTATAAAAGAATGATTTTGTTTCAGAAAAACATTCCCCGTTAGAAATATGCTGAACAACTTTTGGTTCCTGATTGTAGGCTTCTTCTATCAGGAAAGAATTATCCTCTATTGCATCAGAGAATTTGCTCTTTTGATCCCCCTGGCAATAAACTATAATG
>CAZMDE010000609.1:0-1549 GCA_964564355.1 uncultured Bacteroidales bacterium
GCTTATGCAAGGGGGCATCATCTCTCTGACGAGTTGGATTTCAAAGATACCTGGACTCCATATCTCGTTAATCCTCAAGGATTACATTTATTTTCTGCTGCTGAAATGGATCAAACATGGACTAAACCATTGTACCAAATTAACATTCCTTTAGGCTTTTATTGGGGTGTATTAAGTGGTCTTAATACTGGTCTTTCGGTTTGGCTTGTTACCCAAAGTGCATTGCAAGAAGCTCAATCAAAACCAGAATTACACGACATTTTTAAGATGTTTAATAAATATTCCAAACAAGTATATCCTAATACTGCAGATGCAGCATATTCCATTTTTCATGAAGGATTAAATTCTCAAAACACTATTAAATTTCCAGAAAATATTTTCGGTCAAGCCATTAAGCAAAATCAGTCTCGATATCTTGCCATTTGCAATGCTTATGCAAGCCGTGGTGCACAAATGGATGATGTGAATTCAGCTACTCAAGGACAAGTTTATCAACGGGATCAGCAAAAAGGTTATAATGATGCCGGTTGGAATATTCAAGAAGGGAATTACGAAAGATGGATAACTCAAATAAATCCAGATGTAACATCAATTGGTCTTTTCAGAGTAAGAGGCGTTATTAATACAAGCTCATCAAAGTACGACCGTTTTGCACGTTCTTTTGAAAAAAGTAGTGGGAAAAACACAATGTATTTTAAATTCCATCCCGATGTGTTTACCCTTTCTGATCCAGACAGTTTAACATTTAAAATTACGTGGCTCGATAAAAATACAAATTCGACCTGGGCACTAAAATATTATAATTCATCTGGCTTGCAGACTGCCTTAAATATCACTGGTATTGGTGACAATCAGTGGAAAACAACTAATGTAACAGTACACAATCCAATAATTAAGCAAAATGGTGTTTTAGGTTCTGATTTTATGTTGGTAAATACAGATAACATTGATGATATTTTTCATGGGATTGAAGTAGATATTACACGAATGGGTACCATATCTTCTATTGAAGATAATTCTGAAAACGTTGAAACATTAATTTTCCCAAACCCAACATCGTCAATACTTTATTGGAATAAAAATATTATATCAGATGAAATTATAATTTATAATTCAAAGGGGCAAGTAGTTGCAACCGTCAATACATCCGAAAATAATTCACTTAGATAACTAAATTTAGAAAAAGAGATTTATTTTATTAAATATTTCAAAGACAAAAAAAGAGTATTAACCAAAAAAGTAATCAAAGAATAACCGTTGCCATACATTAAAATAAATCCAGCAGGTAACAGCCAGCTTTTCGTGGTGGCTGGAGGCCAAGCCATGAAACTCCGGTTGAACGGAACCGGTTAGGAGTGGCATAAAATTATTAGGAAATAGTAGCAATAAGACTGATGAAATATACCCTCATTTTTGTGCCAAGAGTATCCACATCCGGCAGATTAAAAGTCCATTTAATGATTTATGAAATAAACAGTTCATCTGTGTTTAGAAAAAAAACGATGTGATCCTTATCTCCTGACTTCGCCAATGCGATACCCATTTTAAA
>CAZMDE010000610.1:0-1523 GCA_964564355.1 uncultured Bacteroidales bacterium
GTTAGTATAGGTTTTACCTATAGACAGCGGAGAGATTAACGGACTCTCCTTTAGCTCCTTTGATCACCGTTTGATTGTTTAGGCAGAAATCGAAGATAATGCCCGGATCTCCGTGGCGTCCTGGTTCCTCTGCCCAACCTGGGCCACCGCCTTCTGCTCCCGCTCAGATTCACTGATACAGGAACTGGGGCTACGAGGATCGAGCCCTGGATATTCCACCCGCTCGGTAAAACGGACTTCTTTTCCACTTACAATCATCAGAATCTGCACATTATATGCCTTCATTTTCTTCTCCTCTCTCCTAACCCAAGATCACCGGTGATATAATTTGCTAATCAGCAAATTACATTAGCAGTACCAACACCTTGACTTTCTGCACTGAGTATAGCATACTGTGTATTATTGTCAAGCATTTTAAGCGACAATATTAAAATAATATGAATAAAAACATAAATAACCTTATAACTCTTGGTTTTTCTGAGAATGATGCAAAAGTCTATTTAGCCTTAACAGAGCTAAAGACTTCACCAGTAAACCCAATTATTGCAAAAACAGACCTACACAAGAGCCTTGTCTATACTTCATTAGAACATTTAGTTTCGAGAAAATTAGTATCCGAATTTGAGAATAAAGGTAAAAAACATTTCTCTGTTGTCTCCCCTGATACCCTTATTCAAGAGTTTACAGAGAAACAGCAAATTGCTGAAATTGTAACAAAAAAAATTAAAGAAAAAATATCTTCTGATATTCAAGAAATAACTATTCACCAAGGTAATGAAGAGTATTTATCATTACTTACTTCTCTTATTAAACAATTACCAAAGGGTGGAACAAAATATGTTATGGGTACAGGTGGGGAAGAATTTATGAAAGAAACCATGCGCCCATTGTGGAAGAAATATCACAAAGTGGTTAAAGATGCTGGTATATCGATTAAGATGATCGGTTATCAGGACCAGAAGGAGTCTTTTGCTAAGGAAATTGCAGAGGAAAATGTTTATGACGTCAGGTATTTGCCTTCTGGTTTCCAAAACCCAGCTGGTGTTCATATATATCCAGAAGCTGGGGTTGTATTAAATATAATTTATTCTACTGACAGTAAGCCGGTCACCGTAATAAAGATAAAGAACAAGTCTCTAACTCAAGGATATTTAAATCTCTTCAATAACTTTTGGAAGTTTAAGAATTAGGTAATAGTTCCCCCGTCCCTCCCTCTAGCAAAAAACAGCCCATATATAAAGCTGTTTTTTATTTGTGCGGAGTACTGGAAGATGTTCGAACTGAATTGATGAAATCTCCGGTAACTCCTTACATACCCAATCTACTACTTTGGGCAAATAGAACAAGTTTTTAGTGTGATTTCACCCTACACCCTAGGACACTATATAATTTTCTATTTTGAAATAATAATAAAAATAAAAAGCCGAGACACCACCAGTTTGGTGTCTCGGCTGGACCTATCTATAACATCCTCTTCCTTACATGGGATTGACGATAATTGTACAAAGATAGTCCCTGTGTAC
>CAZMDE010000611.1:0-1514 GCA_964564355.1 uncultured Bacteroidales bacterium
GATATCGATGAAAGAGGAATGCTTAAGGATATTCAAAGGCTTATTGCAAAAAACATTACTGTTGTGGAAGACCATCCACATAAAGAAATATTTGTTGACACCATACCCATTACACGCTCAACCTCTTATCGCTCCTTTAATGGCAATGCAAGAGGAAAAAGCCGCGGTTTTGGAAAAAGCAGACCAAAAAGATAATTTGGAATGATTTAATATGCAGATATTCAAAAAGTGTACTGCCCTAATGGGTAGCACACTTTTTTTTGAAGTTAAAGATGAATTTATTTATTCTCTTTTGCAGTATTAAGTGAAGAAATTAAAATTCGTTTTATTTCTTCTGCACTTTCTAAAAAGCCTATTGCTCTATCATCAATTAATTTAGTTTTATGCAAGAGTTTTAACCAATAAATACTTTCACTTGTTTCTTTTAAGCAAATATGTAGCTTCGAAATAAAATCAGCCTTACTATTACCAAAAACAGCTTCATTAAGATTTGCACCAATGCTCGTTGCAGAACGAAGTAACTGCTTTGCAATGGCTGTGTCCTTTTTGGTTTTTGAATATTCTTCATAAAACAAAACAATATTTGCTGCAAAATCTAATGTCTTATCAAGTAAAATATTTTCTTTCATATGTGAAGCTCCTTAAAGAAAAAAGAAAAAGTAAAAAATAAGAAAGAAAAATACAGAACTCGGTTTTTTAAATCGTCTGCTTTAGCAGACACCTTTATTCTTATTTTTTCTTTCTTATTTCTTCTTTCTCGGCGTTAGCCGAGTTCTGGTGCACCCAAGTTATTCAAATCCGAACCCTCAATATCTTTTAGGGAAATTGTTTTAGTGCTGTCTTTATAGTTAAAAGTAATTAAAAGCTTATCGTCATAAACATAAATTGCATTCACAAAACTATCAATAAGGCGTTGCCTGTGTTCTGAGTTTTCTGTATTAAGCTTTCTAAATTTATGTATCCAAAAAACGACCTGTTCTTTTGTCAAAAGCGGTTTCTGCATTTCTTCCTGCAGAATACTCACTTCAAGATTATCCTTAATTTCTTCAAGCTCATCAAGCCGCTTTTTGGTGGAAGAGGTTAAAATCCCTTGCTCTATAGCCTTAATCATATTGTCAATCGATTTTTGAGTATCAACAAGTTGTTTTCTCAGTATAGGCAGATTGATATTTTCTCTTCCTTGCAGTTCCATTACCATATCAGCAAGATATTCGACTGTTTTATCATCCAAAATGATTTTCATTACCTGTGAAATAACGATATTTTCAAGCCAGTCTTTTTTAACTGTTTTCATATCACAAAGCTTTTTCTTTTTGGTATTAACACATCGGTAATAGTGATGAACCTTTCCTGTCCTACTGGTTCCGCTCTCGCCGACCATAAATCTACCACACTTGCCGCAAAACAACTTTGTTGTGAGTAGGTACTTGTCTTCTGCCTTAAATCTGGCAGGTGCTTTTTTGTTTTTAGACATTCGCTCCTGAACACGATTGAATAAATCCTCAGATATAATA
>CAZMDE010000612.1:0-1505 GCA_964564355.1 uncultured Bacteroidales bacterium
GATGACATGAAATCAAAAGTTAATGATAATGAAATAAAAGGCAAAAATAATGAAATAAAAGGCAAAAATAATGAAATAAAAGGCAAAAATAAAGGTAAAAAAATTATAAAAAGAAAAACTAAAAAAAATAAAAAGAAAGGTATTTTAGGTTTATATGGAGGTAAAACATGTAGAAATTATTGATCTACATAACAAACGTCACCATAACATTTTTCTAAGTTATCTTGAAATGTTACCTTTTTCCCTTTGCCTGTAAATATAGTATATAAAAAATAACATAATATTAAAACAACTACTGCAATAGCAATGTACATATACAACGAATTAGAGTCGCTATTAGAAATAACAGTATTTTCTTCAAAATTGTTATTTAATGCAAATGTTGAATCAGTAATATCTATTTCGTCCATTTTACAAATATAAAAGATTAATTGTCTTTAATTTAAACTAATAAAATACGATACTTATGTATTTTTATAAACAATAACTTTCTATAATTATGACAAAAACATCATATGAAATTTTTGCCATGATTTTATATATAATATTTTCCTTAAATTCATCTGGAACTTTTGACTTTATATAAATAATTAAATGGATAATATAAATACAGACTTTTTCAAATAACAACTTTAAATTATTAAATCCTATATTACCATAATTCCAATCATTTACATAACTACACATTGGTGTATTACATTGCTTTATATAAAATCCATGTATATCCAATAATCCAAAAAGAATTCGGTGAAAATTAGTTTTTTCATTTTTAACATTAAATAGGTAACCAACTTTGTCGCTTCCATATAAATCTAAATATAAAATTTTGTTTAATCTCTCTTTAAATATAAAAGGAACCATACCATCAATATATTTATTTTCATAAAGCAAATTACCGTCTATTAAATAAGGTATATAACTAGATTTTATAACTGTATTTATAATATCATTTACTGATTTGTAGGAAGATTTTATTTTCTTTTTACCTGTTTTAATATTATTATACGAAATAAATAATTTATTATTTACCTTTTCTAATATATTTTTGGGAATTATAAACTGGGATAATTAATAAGAGATTTTCAAGAGATTTTATTTTTCTAAGCGCACCGCATACCACTGTAAATATTTTCCTGGACCAACATCTAAATTACAACTTGTATTTAGTAAATATTGTGCTTTTTCGGTGACAGACTGGAATTTTTGTACATCTGGCGGTAAATCATGATCAGGAAGTTGTGATACAATTTCCTCTAGTTTTGTTAATAACTCAGCCGCTGTGAGAAATTGTTCTGGTTGATTTGTTTCCAAAACAACAAAATTTTCCTCTTGATACATTAATGAATTTGGCATTTTTGGTCGTTATTATTATGGCCAATAATTTATATTCTACTGCCAATTATAATTTCCATAATATTTTTAATAATTTGGCCCTTGGATTATTTAATCAAATTTTCATTGCTCAATAAAGCTAATTCTATTTTGACATCTTCATCTTGCGTGAC